>DAIUEL010000018.1:4263-23646 GCA_036845145.1 Rhodanobacteraceae bacterium
CTCGACGGGCGCAGCGCCCTGTCGGATTTCCGCCTCGACCGACTCAACCTGCGCCTCGGCGCGATCGCCAGGGGCATTCGCGTGCGCGGCGCCCGGCAGGTGTACTTCGTCGAATCGAAGTCGCAACTCTCGCCGACCCTCCACCGACGCCTCGCGGAAGTACTGGATGCGACCGAAGCGCCGCCCGCGGACGCTTCGTTGTGGGTGGTGCCACGGCTCGGCACATTGTCGCCGTGGTCGTCGAAGGCCACCGACATCGTGCACCACGTCGGCATCCACGTCTCGCGCGTCGAACGCGGCACCGCGTTCCTGATCGAGAACCTGCCGGGTCCGGACGATCCCGCCTTCGCCGCCGTCGCGAACGCGTTGCACGATCCGATGACGCAATCGGTGCTGCTGAAACTCAGCGATGCAGGGCAGATATTCCTGCGCGGGGAATCCGCGCCGCTGTCGGCTGTCGCGCTTGGCAACGATGCGCGTGCCGCCCTGCAAGGCGCCAACAGCGCACTGGGACTGGCGCTCGCCCCGGACGAGATCGATTACCTCGTCGACAATTACGCGAGGCTCGGCCGCGACCCGACCGACGCGGAACTGGTGATGTTCGCGCAGGCCAATTCCGAGCACTGCCGGCACAAGGTGTTCAACGCCAGCTTCACGGTCGATGGCGAAAAGCAATCGTCCACGCTTTTCGACCTGATCCGCCACACCCACAAGACCTCGCCCGCATACACGCTGTCGGCGTACAGCGACAACGCCGCGGTGATCGAAGGCTCGGACGGCGCGCGTTTCTTCGCGGACGCCGACGGCGTCTGGCGCGCGCATGTCGAATCGATCCCGTACGCGATCAAGGTGGAAACCCATAACCATCCGACCGCGATTTCACCGTGGCCGGGGGCGGCCACCGGTTCCGGCGGCGAGATCCGCGACGAGGGTGCGGTCGGACGCGGCGGCAAGCCCAAGGCCGGCCTGACCGGCTTTTCCGTCTCGCACCTGCGCATTCCGAACCTGCCGCGGCCGTGGGAAGCGGAACGCCCGCTACCGCCGCGTGTCGCCAGCGCATTCGAAATCATGCGTGACGGTCCTCTGGGTGCGGCGGGTTTCAACAACGAGTTCGGACGGCCGTGTCTGACCGGCTACTTCCGCACGTTCGAACTCGAAACGGGCAAGCCCGGCATGCGCCACGGCTACGACAAGCCGATCATGCTGGCCGGCGGCGTCGCCAACGTGCGCCCCATGCTGGTGAAGAAGAACAAACTCGCGCCGGGCGACAACGTGATCGTGCTGGGCGGCCCCGCGATGCTGATCGGTCTCGGCGGCGGCGCGGCCTCATCGATGGCAGCCGGTGCATCCAGCGAGGCGCTCGACTTCGCCTCGGTGCAGCGCGACAACCCCGAAATGCAGCGTCGCTGCCAGGAAGTGATCGACGCCTGCTGCGCATTCGGAGACGCCAGCCCGATCGTCGCAATCCACGACGTCGGCGCGGGCGGCCTGTCGAATGCCATTCCCGAATTGCTGCACGATTCGGGCGTCGGCGGCGACATCGACTTGGACGCGGTACCGCTGGACGATCCGCAGCTCTCACCCATGCAGATCTGGTGCAACGAGTCGCAGGAACGCTACGTGCTCGGCGTGAAGCCCGCGGACCTCGATCGATTCAGCGCGCTCTGCGAACGCGAGCGTTGTCCGTTCGCGGCGGTCGGTATTGCGACGGAAGCACAGCGCCTGCGCGTGCGCTCCAAGCGCGACCCGCGCGTGATCGACATGGAACTCGCGACGCTGCTCGGCAAGCCGCCGCGGATGCAGCGTGACGCGACCCGCATCGCGCCGCAACTCGACATCATTCCCGACCTCACCGGCATCGGCCTCCACGACGCGATCGAGCGCGTGTTGCGCATGCCTGCGGTCGCGGACAAGGCGTTCCTGATCCACATCGGCGACCGCAGCGTCGGCGGGCTCTGCGCGCGCGACCAACTGGTCGGCCCTTGGCAGGTGCCGGTGGCGGACTGCGCGTTGACGCTGGCCGACTTCGAAGGCTACGCCGGCGAAGCGATGGCGATGGGTGAACGCGCACCGGTCGCCGTGCTGGACGGCGCGGCGTCTGCACGGATGGCGTTGGGCGAAGCGATCACCAACCTGATCGCGGCGCCGGTCGCGAGCCTCGAAGAAATCCGCCTGTCCGCCAATTGGATGGCCGCGATCGGCCACGAAGGCGAAGATGCGGCGTTATTCGACGCGGTGCAGGCCGTTTCGAAGCAGATCTGTCCTGCGCTCGGCATTTCGATTCCGGTCGGCAAGGATTCGCTGTCGATGCGCACGCTGTGGCGCGATGCCGACCGCGAACAGCGCACCATCGCACCGGTGTCGCTGATCGTCAGCGCGTTCGCGCGCGTGGGCGACGTGCGTGGCGCGCTGACCCCGCAGATCCGGATGGACGCGGGCGACACGGAACTGTGGCTCATCGACCTGGGCGCCGGACGTGATCGCCTCGGCGGCTCGGTGCTGACGCAAGCCTACGAACGCGGTGGCGGCGTACCGCCCGATTTCGAAAATCCCGAACGCCTGCGCGGCCTGTTCGATACGATCCACGACGCGCGCGGGAAGAACCTGCTGCTCGCCTATCACGACCGTTCCGACGGCGGCGTGATCGTCACGCTGCTGGAGATGGCATTCGCGGGCCATTGCGGCCTCGAAATCTTCCTCGACGGCTGGGCGGACAGCGCGCTGCGCGCACTCTTCAACGAGGAACTGGGCGCGGTGGTGCAGGTGCGCGTCGACGACCACGACGCCTTTGCGGCGATCGTCGAAGCCCACGGCCTTGCCGGGATGACGCGGGTGGTCGCGCGGCCCAAGGCCAAGCTCGGCATCAAGCTGTATGGCGGCGACGAAACCGTCGCCAAGTGGAATTGGCGCAAGCTGATCGGCACGTGGCACGAGACCAGCCACGCGATGCAGCGCCTCCGCGACAACCCGGTCTGCGCCGACGCCGAGCGCGACTGGCGCAGCGACGATGGCGACCCGGGTTTGAATGCGAAGCTCACCTTCGATCCGACGGATGACGTGGCCGCGCCGTACATCGCCAAGGGCGCACGCCCGCGGGTGGCGGTGTTGCGCGAACAAGGCGTCAACGGCCAGGTGGAAATGGCGGCGGCGTTCACCCGCGCGGGCTTCGACGCGGTGGACGTGCACATGAGCGACCTGGTGGCCGGCCGGCACACGCTGGCCGAATTCGCCGGCTTTGCCGCGTGCGGTGGATTTTCCTACGGCGACGTGCTGGGCGCGGGCCGCGGCTGGGCCGCGTCGATCCTGTACCACAACGAACTTCGCGATCAGTTCGCGGCGTTCTTCGCCGATGAATCGAAATTCGCCGTCGGCATGTGCAACGGCTGCCAGATGCTGGCGCACCTGAAGTCCATCATCCCCGGCGCCGAACTGTGGCCGACGTTCGCGCGCAACGCCTCGGAACAATACGAATCGCGTCTGGTGACGCTGGAAGTGCTGGACGCGGGCTCGATCCTGTTCCGCGGCATGGCCGGCTCGCGCATCCCGGTGGTCGCCGCCCATGGCGAAGGCCGCGCGGTATTCGCCGAAGGCAGCAAGGCCGGCAAGGCCACCGCGTGCGTGCGTTTCGTCGACAATCGCGGCAAGGCAACGGAAACCTTTCCGTACAACTCGAACGGCTCGCCGGATGGCCTGGCCGGTTTCACCGCCGCGTCCGGACGCGTGACCATCCTGATGCCGCACCCGGAACGGGTGTTCCGTACGGTGCAGATGAGCTGGCATCCGCGCGAATGGGGCGAAGACTCGCCGTGGATGCGGATCTTCCGCAACGCGCGGGTGTTCGTCGGCTGAAGCATCCGGCAGCGCCCGCGGCCACGAACCCTCACCCGCCCATCGGGCACCCTCTCCCGGAGGGAGAGGGAACAGCGGCGGCGCTACGCGCAGCGCTCCTGTCCGGGTGCGTCGGCCTGCGCTTCCGGCGCGGCGCGCGCGAAGGCTTCGAGCTTGCGGCACGTCGCGTCGATCGATTCGATGACGGGATAACGGTTCAGCGACACGCCGAAGCGGCGCGCGTTGTACACCTGCGGAACCAGGCAGCAATCGGCCAGCGTGGGCGCCTTGCCCTCGCAGAACGGGCCGGTGCGGCCGGCGGCCAGCATCGCTTCGATCGCGTCGAAGCCGATCTCGATCCAGTGCCGCGACCACGCCAGCTTCTGCTCGTCGCTCGCGCCGAGTTCGCGCTGCAGGTATTGCAGCACCCGCAGATTGCCGATCGGGTGGATGTCGCACGCGATCGCCTGCGCGACCGCCCGCACCCGCGCGCACGCCAGTGCGCTGGGCGGCAGGAGGCGCGGCGTGTCGGGATAGGCCTCTTCCAGGTACTCGATGATCGCGAGCGATTCGACGATCGTCCTGTCGCCATCCACCAGCGTCGGCACCAGTTGTTGCGGATTCAGCGCACGGTAGTCGTCGTGGTGCTGCTCGCCGCCGTCGCGCACCAGATGCACCGGCGCGATCACGTAGTCGAGGCCTTTCAGGTTCAGCGCAACGCGCACGCGATAGGCGGCGCTGGATCGCCAGTAGCTGTACAACGTGAACGTGTCGGGCATGCAGGTTTTGAGCAGCAATCGAAACCAGCAAGGTTAGCGCAATTGCGCGCAACCAGCGCGCCATCGACAATGCAAAATTCGACATCGCATCGATCGCTGGAGCCGTTCCATGACTTTCCTCCGCATGACCGACCTCGACCTTTCCGGGAAGCGCGTCTTGATCCGCGAAGACCTCAACGTCCCCATCCAGGATGGCAAGATCACGTCCACCCAGCGCCTCGATGCGGCGCTTCCGACCATCCGCGCCGCGCGCGATGCGGGCGCGGCGGTGCTGGTGATGTCGCACCTCGGCCGCCCGAAGGAAGGCGTGTTCGACGAGGCGCAATCGCTGAAGCCCGTCGCGGCGTGGCTGTCGGAGAAGCTCGGCACCCCGGCGCGTCTGCAACGCGACTACCTCGACGGGGTCGACGCGAAGAACGGCGAAGTGGTGTTGCTGGAAAACTGCCGGATGAACGTCGGCGAGAAGTCCGATGACGAGGCGCTTGCGAAAAGGTATGCCGCGTTGTGCGACGTGTTCGTGATGGACGCGTTCGGTACCGCGCACCGCGCGCAGGCGTCCACGCACGGCGTCGCAAAATTCGCGAAAATCGCGTGCGCGGGTCCGCTGCTGGCGGCGGAACTGGACGCGCTGGGCAAGGCGATGAAAGATCCCGCGCGCCCGTTGCTGGCGATCGTCGCCGGCTCCAAGGTTTCGACCAAACTCGATCTGCTGCAAAACCTGGTGCAGCGCGTCGACCAGTTGATCGTGGGCGGCGGCATCGCCAATACCTTCATCGCGGCCGCGGGCCACAAGGTCGGCAAGTCCCTGTTCGAAGCCGACCTGCTGGACGCGGCACGCAAGGTGATCGAGCGGGCCCACGCGCGCGGCGCCGACGTGCCGATCCCGAGTGACGTGGTGACGGCGCCGAGATTCGCGGCCGACGCCCCTGCCACTGTAAAGCCGGTGGCCAAGGTCGAAGATGACGAAATGATCCTGGACATCGGTCCCGACACCGCGAAGCGCTACGCGGACATGATCGCCCAGGCCGGCACGGTGGTGTGGAACGGCCCCGTCGGGGTGTTCGAATTCGACGCGTTCGGTCGCGGCACCGAAACCCTCGCGCGCGCGATCGCCGAGTCGAAGGCTTTCTCGATCGCCGGCGGCGGCGACACACTGGCCGCGGTGGACAAGTACGGCATCGAAGACAAGGTCTCCTACATTTCGACCGGTGGCGGTGCGTTCCTGGAATTCCTGGAAGGCAAGACGCTGCCGGCAGTGGCCATGCTCGAACAGCGCGCCCAGGGCTGAGGCAAGCGCGTCCGGAGCATGCAATTCGCGTCACCACACCTCCTCCCGGCGCTCCGCATCAGGGCGCTGAAAACGTTTGCATCCTGGAATGAAAACGTTTACATTTCGCACCAGCCGGCGCACCGGAGTTTCGGGGCACCCTTTGAAGTCAGACACAGGGGAACCGCGTGTGGTGACGATCAAGGACGTTGCCCGGGAGGCGAAGGTTTCAGTGGCGACCGTGTCACGCGCATTGAATGGCAGTGCCGACGTCACGCCGGCCACACGCGCGCGCATCGAACGCGCGGCCGCGCGCCTGCGCTACGTGCCCATGGGTGCGGCCCGCAGCCTGGTCACCCGCCGCACCCAGGCGGTCGGCGCGCTGCTTCCGGACCTGTTCGGTGAATTCTTTTCCGAGTTGATCCGCGGCATCGACCTCGCGGCGCGCGCACACGGGCTGCACTTGCTTGTTTCCAGCTCGCACGGCGACGCGGACGAAACCGCCGCGGCCCTGCGCACCCTGCAGGGCCGCGTGGACGGCGTGTTGATCATGTCGCCGCACGTGGATGCGGCTTTCCTGCGCAAGCATCTGGCTGATTCCGTGCCCGCGGTGCTGCTCGACAGCGCGCCGCGCGAACATCGCCGCCCGCACGTGAACATCGACAACCACGGCGGCGCCTGCGCGATGACGCAGCACCTGCTTGCGCTGGGGCATCGCCATCTCGCCTTCATCGAAGGACCCGCAGGCAACCGCGACGCGCATGAGCGCCGCCGCGGCTTCGAGCAAACGATCGCCGGGCAGCGCGGCGCGACCGCGCGCTATCTCAAAGGCGACTACACCGAGGAGTCCGGTTATCGGGCGGGCCGCGCGCTGTTGTCGGGGCGCAAGCGTCCCGACGCGGTGTTCGCCGCCAACGACATGATGGCGATCGGCTGCCTGTCCGCGTTCAACGAAGCCGGCGTACAGGTGCCGGATGAAATCGCATTGGCGGGTTTCGACGACATTCCGATCGCCCGTTACACGCATCCGCCGCTCACCACGGTGCACGTGCGGATCGCGCAACTGGGACAGGCCGCACTGGAACGGCTGGTGATGCAGATGCAACCGCTGGAGACGCCGGAGGCAGACGTGACGACCATGGCGTGCGAGGTGATGGTACGCGCCTCGTGCGGGTCGACTGCGAAAGCAACCCCCGACGAGCACGAGTCGATTCAAAAATAGACCTTACAACCCCATGCACGCTGGAGGGGACATGAAACACCAAACGATGCTGCGGAAAAAATTGCTGGCGGCCCTGGTCACGAGCGCCGTCGCGTCGACCTTGTCGTTGCCCATGATGGCCTGGGCGCAGTCGGCAAACGCCAACCTTCGAGGCACGGCGCCGCCCAACGCGCAGATCACCGCACACAACATCGCCACCGGCTCGGTGCGTATCGCCAAGGCTTCCGCTAGCGGCAGCTATGTGCTGGTCGGCCTGCAACCGGGCACCTGGCGCGTCGATGCCGGTCCGGGCACCGAGCAGACGGTCACCTTGTCAGTGGCGTCGACCGCCACCTTGAATCTCGCGGCGGCTACCGCCGCACCCACCCCGACGGCGCCGCAGACGCTGCAGGCCGTGCAGGTCGTCGGCACGCCACTGTTCGATGCCAAGACGTCACAAGTCGGTGAAACCGTCTCGCTGCACCAGATCCAGACGCTGCCGCAGACCACCCGCAACTTCCTGGAGTTCGCCGACACCGTGCCGGGCATGATCTTCACGACCACCCAGGACGGCAACACCTCGCTGCAAAGCGGCGCGATGAACAGCAACGCCATCAACGTGTATATCGACGGCGTGGGCCAGAAGGGCTACGTGCGCGGCGGCGGCATCACCGGCCAGGAAGCCAGTCGCGGCAACCCGTTCCCGGAGCTTGCGATCGGCCAGTACAAGGTCATTACTTCCAATTACAAGGCCGAATACGACCAGGTTTCCAGCGCCGCGGTGACCGCGGTGACCAAGTCAGGCACCAATGAGTTCCACGGCGAGGTGTACGGCAATTACACCGATTCCAGTTACCGCTCGGAGACGCCCGCCGAAACCAACGCAGGCATGAAGGCCGATTCGAAGAGCAAGGAATACGGCTTCGCGCTGGGTGGCCCGATCATCCAGGACAAGATGCATTTCTTCATCACCAACTCGGTCAAACGTTTCGTCACGCCCACCACCGTGGTGCCGGGTGTCGACGATGTGACCGACCTGCTCCCACCCGAGGCCGTGGCACAGACCGGCCCCTCCAGCGTGCCGTTCTTCGAGAACCTGTTCTTCGGCAAACTCGACTGGGAGCCCACCGACAGCGACCGCCTGGAGCTGCGCGCACAAATCCGCAACGAAACCCAGATCGGCGAGATCGGCGATACCGGGGCGGCGTCAAACGGCATCAATACCAAGAACGACGTCAAGCGCTACGAGTTGTACTGGTCGCACAGTACGGATGCCTGGTTCAACGAATTCCTGCTGAGTTACCAGAATGCGTTCTGGGTTCCGACCCCGATCAACCAGGGCATCGGGCAGACCTATACCTTTGGCCCGGCGAACAACGCGACGATCCTCGAGACCGGCGCGCCCGACCCGCGCGCGGGCCAGAACAAGGGACAGAAGGGCCCCGGTTTCAAGGACGACCTGACTTTCACCGACCTGCACTGGCTCGGCGACCATACCGTCAAGGTGGGCATCCGCTACCAGAAGATCGAGCTGGTGGCGCAGGACGCCGGCGACTCCACCGCGAAGGCGTTCTACAACGTCTGCCCGCCGGGCGGCGGCAACAACTGCCCGCCAGGAAGCGCGGTCGGCACCTCGGCAACGCCATACAAGATCACCTTCGGCGCACCGGCGGTGGGTTTCAGCCCGATCGTTCGCTCGCAGGACAAGCAGTACGGCTTCTACGTCCAGGACGATTGGACGGTCAACGAGCACCTGACCTTCAACCTCGGCGTGCGCTGGGACATGGAGCACAACGACTCCTACCTCAACTGGGTGACGCCGGCCAATGTGGTCGCCGCTTTGAACAGTCCCAATCCCGATCCGACCGCGCCCGCAGGACAAACCTACGCGGAGGCGCTGGGGCTGGGCGGCGTGAACATCAACGACTACATTTCGAATGGCCACAACCGCAAGCCGTTCAAGGACGCCTGGCAGCCGCGGCTCGGTTTCTCCTACGACATCGACGGCGACCAGCAGCATGTGATCTTCGGCGGTGCGGGCCGTTCCTACGATCGCAATCTGTACGACTACCTGCAGCTCGAGCAGACCAAGTTCGCGCTGGGCCAGTTCACCTATTACTTCAACGGCCCAACCCAACCGTGCACGGGCACCCCGTGCCTGCCGTGGGATCCGAAGTACCTCGATCTGGCCAACCTGCAGGCGCTGGTGCAAGCCAGCAACCAAGGCCAGGAATACGATGCGATCAACAACGACATCAAGGTGCCGTATTCCGACCAGTTCAGCCTTGGCATCCGCAACAAGCTCGGCGACTGGAATACCAGCGCCACGGTGGCACGCGTGGTCAGCAAGGACGGCTTCGTGTTCACGCTGGGCAACCGTTTCCCGAACGGTGCGTTCTGGATGAACGGCGGACAGCCGTGGGGCAATGGCATCCCGGGCTTTGGCAGTCTGATCATCGGCAACAGTGGCATTGAAACGCGCAGTACCCAGGTGCTGCTGTACGCCGAAAAGCCGTATACCCAGGAATCCCGCTGGGGCGCCACCATCGCCTACACCTACACCAACGCGAACCAGAACCGCGACATCAACGAGCACTACGCGTTCGACCAGGCGACCATCCAGGACTATCCGTTCATCCTGTCCAACGCCGCACCCAAGCACAGGTTGGTCGCAACGGCCGTGGTGGATGGGCCGTGGGGCGTGACCTTCTCGGGCAAGCTGACACTCGCCACGCCTACGCCGGAAGATGGTTTCATCCAGGCGATCACCGCAGCCAACGGGGCCAACAATCTGCCGGTGGCGGGGATTCCCAGCGGCGGCAAGCGTTTCGTGATCGGCGGCCCCATCTGGGGCTACCGCGACATCGATCTCGCCGCGATCAAGAACTGGCATCCGTTCGACAACGAGGTCAGCCTGTACGCGCGACTGGACGTGCTGAACGTATTCAACTACAAGAATTTTATCGATGTCACCACGACGTATCCGACCTTTTATCCGATCAGCTACAACACCAATGGCGACATCACCGGCGTGCCGCGCACGATCAAGTTCACGGTGGGGGTGAGGTGGTAAAACCGCGCCCCTTCGTCTCGCAAACCACCAGCGTGGGAAGGCGGGTCCGATACTCTCCACGGACCCGCCTCTTTTTTTGCATCGACTGCAGCGAGCGGACTGCATGAACCCTTCACCGATCCAGCGCATCGTGATCGTCGGCGGCGGCACTGCGGGATGGATGGCTGCGGCGGCGCTGGCCCGCGTATTTCCCGGCAGGCTATCGATCCGGTTGATCGAATCCGAGCAGATCGGCACGGTCGGCGTGGGTGAAGCCACCGTGCCGCACCTGAAATTGTTCAACCAGTTGCTGCAGATCGACGAGGCCGAGTTCGTCCGCACCGTCAAGGGCACCTTCAAGCTCGGCATCGAGTTCGTGGACTGGGCGCGCATCGGCGACCGCTACTTCCATGGCTTCGGCACCATCGGCCAGGATTTCGACCTGCTGCCTTTCCACCAGTACTGGATCAAGGCGCAGCGGCACGGCATCGCGGCCGAGCTCGGCGAATACTCGTTGCACACCAAGGCCGCCCCGCTTGGCAAGTTCATGGTTTCGGCCAGCGACGCGCCACCGAAATCGCCGCTGGCGGACATCGCCTACGCCTATCATTTCGATGCCGGCCTGTACGCGAAATACCTGCGTCGTTACGCCGAGCAGCGCGGGGTCCGACGTACCGAAGGCAAGGTGGTGGACGTGCAGTTGCGTGGCGAGGACGGATTCATCGAGGCGGTGGTGCTTGAAAGCGGCGAGCGCGTCGAAGGCGACCTGTTCCTCGACTGCTCCGGCTTCCGCGGCCTCCTGATCGAACAGACCCTGCACGCGGGTTACGAAGACTGGTCGCACTGGCTGCCCTGCAACCGCGCGGTCGCGGTCGCCTGCGAAATTTCCGGGCCGCCCACGCCGTTCGTGCGTTGCACCGCGCGCGAGGCGGGCTGGATCTGGCGGATACCCTTGCAGCACCGGGTCGGCAACGGCTACGTGTATTCGAGCGAATACATTTCCGACGATGCGGCCGCGGCGGCATTGCTGAAGCAGCTCGATGCTCCGGCGTTGGGCGAGCCGCGCGTGTTGCGTTTCACCGCCGGCCAGCGCAGGAAGGCGTGGGACAGGAACGTGGTCGCGCTCGGACTCGCGGCCGGTTTCCTGGAACCACTGGAGTCCACCGCGATCTACATGATCCAGTCCGGTCTCGCGCGCCTGGTCAACCTGTTCCCGGACTCAGGGTTCAGCCAGGCGGTGATCGACCGCTACAACGCGCAAACGGCGTTCGAAATCGAGCGCATCCGCGATTTCATCATCCTGCACTTCTGCGCCACCGAACGCGACGACACGCCGTTCTGGAATTACTGCCGCACCATGGAAATTCCCGAACCGCTGGCCGACAACATCCGGTTGTTCCGCGACAGCGGGCGTTTCTACCGCAATGCCGAGGAATTGTTCGCGCTCACCAGTTGGGTGGAAGTCATGATCGGCCAGCGCATCCTGCCGCGGACGTATCACCCGGCGGTCGACCAGCTTTCCGAGGCCGAACTGCGGCAGCTGATGGAAGGCGTCCGGCGCGTGATCACGGCGTGCGTCGAGGCCATGCCGATGCACCAGCAATTCATTGCGCGCCACTGCGCCGCCGTGTGACGGCGATCGCGACGCAGCAATCACGAGGGATGATCCAATGGGGAACGTGATGCAGTTTTTGGCCGGTGTCGTGCCCGCGCAGGCGCCGCGGTCGCGATGGGGGATGCAATGAGAGTTCGCTTCACCGCAGCGACCCTGCTGCGCAAGACCGCCGCCACCACGTTCTTCCTGTTGCTGGCGCTGCTGACGGCCGCGCCGGTGCACGCCGCGGCACGGGTCGAGCCGCTGCGAGCGATGGATATCGGCGCGGCGGGTGCCTTGCAGTCGCCTTCGCTGGAAGACATCGAGCACCGCACGTTCGAATTCTTCTGGCAGACCGCCAACCCGAAAAATGGACTGGTGCCCGACCACTGGCCGCCGCACCCCGAGCGCGATTACTTCTCCAGCATCGCCGCCGTGGGGTTCGCGCTGACGGCATACCCGATCGGGGTCGAGCGCGGCTGGATCACGCGCGAACAGGCACGCAAGCGCGTGCTGGCAACGTTGAAGTTTTTCGCCAACGCGCCGCAGGGCGACCGCGAGGATCACGACGCCGGTTACCACGGATTCTTCTATCACTTCCTCGACATGCAGACCGGGCTTCGCTACGGCCGCTGGGTCGAGGTCTCGACCATCGACACCACGCTGCTGATGGCGGGCGTGCTGTTCGATCAGACCTATTTCGACCAGGATGATCCCCAAGAGCGCGAAATCCGCGAACTCGCCGACAAGCTGTATCGCGGCGTCGACTGGAACTGGGCGCAGGCGCGTCCACCGCTGGTCAGCATGGGCTGGACACCGGGCGGCAAGTTCATCCCCAGCGACTGGACCGGCTACGACGAGGCGAAGATCCTGTACATCCTCGCGCTCGGCTCGCCCACCCATCCCGTGCAGCCCGAGGCATGGAAGGCGTGGACATCGACCTATCACCTCACCTGGGGCAGCTTCATGGGTGGCGAGCCGCACGTCGGCTTCGCACCGCTGTTCGGTCATCAGTACAGCGAATCGTGGGTGGATTTTCGCGGCATCCGCGACGCCTACATGCGGGCGCGAAACATGGATTATTTCGAGAACGGCCGTCGCTCGGTGATCGGGCAACGCGCCTACGCAATCTCAACCGTCGGGCATTTCGCGGGGTACGACGGAGACATCTGGGGATTGACCGCCTGCGACGGGCCGGGCGACACCACCTGGCAGCGGCCGGATGGCACCAGCCTGAAGTTCTACGGCTACTTCGCGCGTGGCGCGGATGTGGGCGAGATCATCGATGATGGCACCATCGCGCCCACCGCGGCGATCGGCTCGATCGTGTACGCGCCGGAACTGGTGCTGCCGGCGATCGATGCGATGTACAGCCGCTACGGAAAATGGCTGTATTCGAAATACGGATTCGTGGACGCCTTCAATCCGACCTTCCAGTTGAAGGACGTGCCGTTGCGCAGCGGACACGTGGTGCCGGGCAAAGGCTGGTTCGACGATCAATACCTGGGAATCGACCAGGGACCGATCCTGCTGATGATCGAGAATTACCGCTCCGGTTTCGTGTGGAGCGTGATGCGCCGCAACCCGTATATCCGGCGCGGCCTCGAACGCGCGGGCTTCACGGGGGGCTGGCTGCGGAAACCGGCCAACGAACACGCACGAGCCGCATTGCTTCCTGCCACGACGCACGCGCCCGTTGCCATAATGCGGCAATGACCCAACGCCCACCGGCCCGCATTGCCGTCCTCCTCGCCGGGGTTGCGGCACTGCTGCTGGCGGGCTGCAGCGCGTCTTCGCAGCATGTCACGACGCTGGAATTCTGGACCGTCGGCCCCGAAGGCGAGGCGTTCGCGCAACTGTTGCCGGAATTCGAGCAAGCGAACCCGGACATCGACGTGCGCGTGCAGCGGATCCCGCTCACCGCGGCGCACGAAAAGCTGCTGACCGCCTACGCTGGTGACTCGCTTCCCGATGTCGTCCAGATCGGCAACACCTGGATCGCCGAATTCGCGGCGCTGCACGCGCTGGTGCCCCTGCAGCCACGCGTCGCGCCGTCGAAGGTGATCCACGCCGACGACTATTTCGCGAGCGCCTGGGCCACCAACGTGATCGATGGGACGCTCTACGGGATTCCGTGGTACATCGACACGCGGCTGCTGTTCTATCGCGCCGACCTGCTGCGCGACGCGGGCTTCGACACGCCGCCGCGCAACCGGGCCGAATGGCGGGCGCAGATGGATGCGATCCGCGCGACGAGCCACGGCACGCGTTGGGGTGCGCTGCTGCCGACCAACGAGTACGACCAGTTGCTGGCGCTGGCCTTGCAGCAGCACGTGCCGCTGTTGCGTGACGGCGACCGCTACGGCAACTTCGGGAGTGCGGCATTCAAGCGCACGTTGGCGTTCTATGCCGACCTGTTCAAGCGCGGCGACCTGCCCGACTGGACCAACGTGCAGGTCGGCAACCCGTGGCAGGCTTTCGGACGCGGCGAATTCGTGTTCTATCTTTCCGGCCCCTGGAACATCGGCGAATTCCGCAAGCGCCTTCCCGCGTCGCAACAAGGTGAATGGTCGACCGCGCAGTTGCCCGGTCCGAACGGTCCCGGCGACTCGGTCGCGTATGGTTCGAGCTTGGTGATCCTGCGCCATTCGAAGCACCAGGACGCTGCGTGGACGCTGATCGAATATCTGTCGCGGCCCGACGTGCAGGTGCGTTTCTACGAATTGCTGGGCGACCTGCCCGCGCGGCGCTCCGCCTGGGAAAGTCCGGCGCTGAAGGGCGACCCGAAGCTGCGCGCGTTCCGTGCCCAGCTCGAACACATGCGCCCGGCGCCGCAGGTTCCGGAATGGGAGCAGATCGTCAACATGATGCAGCAGGTCGCCG
This sequence comes from Rhodanobacteraceae bacterium, assembly GCA_036845145.1. GTDB lineage: Bacteria > Pseudomonadota > Gammaproteobacteria > Xanthomonadales > Rhodanobacteraceae > 66-474. The sequence goes on from DAIUEL010000018.1 coordinate 18,868, forward strand.
CACGCGCGGTCGCGGGCGAGCTCACGGTCGACGAGGCTGCCGCGCAGATGGACACGCAGGCCGACGCGATCCTCGCCAAGCGCCGCTGGGTGCTGGCGCGGCAGCACGCGGCGATTCCATGAACCGTGGCGCCGCCGCGTGGTTGTTCCTCGCGCCTGCGCTGCTGGTGCTGGGCGTGTTCTTCCTGCTGCCGGTGTTCGCGGGTCTGGGCCTGAGCCTTACCGATTACGACCTCTACGCGCTTGCCGATTTCCACAACCTGCGTTTCGTCGGCCTCGCCAATTACTGGGACCTGCTGCACCGTCCGCTGTTCTGGGCGGCGCTGGGACACACGCTGTATTTCGTGATCGTCGGCGTGCCGCTGTCGATGCTTTGTTCGCTGGGCACCGCGCTGCTGCTGAATGCATCCGCCGCACGCTTCAAGCCATTCTTCCGCACCGCATTGTTTGCACCGGTGGTGACGACCGTGGTCGCGGTGGCGGTGATCTGGCGCTACCTCTTCAACACGCAATTCGGCGTGGTCAATTTCGTGCTGACGCACCTCGGGATTTCGCCGATCGATTGGCTGGGCGATCCGCACTGGGCGATGCCGATGATCATCCTGTTCGCGGTGTGGAAGAACTTCGGCTACAACATGATCATCCTGCTGGCCGGGTTGCAGGCGATACCCGCCGACTTGTACGAAGCCGCGTGCATCGATGGCGCATCGGCATGGCAACAGTTCCGGCAGATCACCCTGCCGGCGCTCACCCCGATCCTGCTGATGGTCGGCATCCTCACGGTGTCCGGCTACTTCCAGTTGTTCGCCGAACCCTACGTGATCACCGAAGGCGGCCCGCTGCAGAGCACGGTGAGCGTGCTGTACCTGATGTACGACCAGGGCTTCAAATGGTGGAACATGGGCACCGCCTCGGCGGTGGCGTTCCTGTTGTTCCTGGTGATGTTCGCGGCGACCGCGTTGATGTGGCGGTTCGGCGAAGGCCGGGAGAGCGTGGCATGAAGCCGCGCGTGCACGCGTGGCTGGTCAACGGGGCGCTGGCTTCATGCACCGCGCTGGTGCTGTTTCCGCTGTTCTGGATGCTGTCGGTATCGTTCATGCAACCGGGCGAAGCCAACAACCTGCCACCTCCCATGCTGCCGCTGCACCCGACCCTCGCCAATTACCGCGAACTGTTCGCGCACGCGGGAATGGGTCGCTACTTCGCGAACAGCCTGGTCATTTCGACATCGATCACGCTGCTGTCGCTGGCCTGCAACACGCTGGCGGGCTATGCATTTGCGAAGCTGCATTTCGCGGGACGCGAAAGAATGTTCGGCGTGCTGATCGGCGCGCTGGTGATCCCGGCGCAGGTCGCGATGCTGCCGCTGTTCCTGCTGCTGAAGTACGCGGGGCTGATCAACAGCTACTGGGCGGTGATCCTGCCGGCGATGGCATCCGTGTTCGGCATCTTCCTGGTGCGCCAGTACGCGCGCGGCATTCCCGGCGAACTGCTGGAAGCGGCGCGGGTGGACGGTGCGGGCGAACTGCGGATCTTCATCCAGGTGGTGCTGCCGCTGCTGAAACCGATCCTGGTGACGCTCGCGGTGTTCACCTTCCTCGTCGCGTGGAACGATTTCATGTGGCCGTTGATCGCGCTGACAGGCCAGCAGCACTACACGCTGCCCGTGGGCCTCGCCTCGCTGTCGCGCGAACACGTGCAGGATTCGGGCTTGATGATGGCCGGCGCGGTGGTGACGGTGGTTCCGGTGCTGGCGCTGTTCCTTGCCTTGCAGCGCTATTACCTGCGCGGTTTGCTGTTGGGCAGCGTGAAGGGTTGAGAAGCAGCACGCAGTGCCGCTTCGAAAGCCCGCGAAGGAGGTGCGGGCGGTGACAGCGCCAGGGACGGATTGCTCGCATCACCCGTCATTGTTGGGCTTCCCCCGGCAAAGCCGGGATAAGCCCAACCTGCGCGGTTTCGGCGCCAATCCAACCTACGCGGCGACGCCCAATGCCGCGCCGTGCGTGGCGACCACCTTGGCGTAGAAGCGCGCACTGTCCTTCAGGGTGCGTTGCTGTGTTGCGAAATCCACGTGCACGATGCCGAAGCGTTTGCTGTAGCCGTGCGCCCACTCGAAATTGTCCAGCAGCGACCACACGAAATAGCCGCGCAGGTCCACGCCCTGGCGCGCCGCCGCATGCACGGCGCGCAAGTGCGCACGCAGGTAGGCGACGCGCAGCGGATCTTCCACGCGCCCATCGGACGGCGTTGGCGGATCGTAGAACGCCGCGCCGTTCTCGGTGATGTAGATCGGCGGACGGCCATAGCGCGCACTCACCCACTTCAGCACGTCGGTGAGGCCCTGCGGGTAAACCTCCCAGCCGGTTTCGGTGTGGGTCGCGTGCTTCTGTAGTGCGCCGCTCACCCGTTGCGGCCATCGGCGCGGGTCGTGCCGCACCACACTGCGGGTGTAGTAGTTCACGCCCACGAAGTCGATGGCCTGGCGGATCTGCGCCATGTCCTCCTGGGGCCACGTGGGCCAGGCATCGCCGAACACCTCGCGCATCTCCTCGGGGTAGCGCCCCAGGAACACCGGATCGAGGAACTGGCGATTCATGTAGGCATCGGCGCGGCGGGTGGCGGCGAGGTCTTCGGCGCTCTGGCTGGCGGGGTACTTCGGTTCGATGTTGACCACGATACCGATGTTGTTGCGTCCTTCGGCGCGATAGGCCTGCACTGCCGCGCCGTGCGCGCGAAGCAAATGATGCGCGGCGATCGGCGGTTCGAACTGGCTGCGGTGACCGGGCGCCAACGCCCCATGGAGATAGCCGCCATCGCTCACCACCCACGGTTCGTTGATCGTGGTCCACAAGCCGACGCGATCGTCCAGCTTGCGAAACATCACCCGCGCGTAGTCGGCAAACCAATCCACGATGTCGGGATTCAACCAGCCGCCGCGATCGTCCAGCGCGGCGGGCAGGTCCCAGTGGTGCAAGGTGACCATCGGCTGGATGCCGTTCTCGAGCAGCGCATCCACCAACCGGTCGTAGAACGCCAAGCCTTCCGGGTTCACGCGTCCCCGACCCTCCGGCAACACGCGGTTCCAGGCGATGCTGAAGCGGTAGGCGCGCATGCCCAGCGTGCGCATCAACGCGACGTCTTCGCGCCAGCGCCGATAGTGATCGCAGGCGATGTCGCCGGTATCGCCGTCGCGCACGCGACCCGGCGTATGCACGAACCGGTGCCAATTGCTTGCGCCCGCGCCATCGGCCAGCGGCGAACCTTCGATCTGGTACGCCGACGTGGCGCAGCCCCACAGGAACCCTGCGGGAAACGGCGCGTGGGAAGCTTCCGGATTGTCGGCCATCGTGTGGATCCAATCGATGTAAACGCTTACATCGGCATGATAACGTGCTTCCGCGCCGGGGGGTTTCCCGGTCTGGCGACCCGGAGATGGTGACGGTCGCGACGAGCGGGGAAACGCATGGCGACGGTTCGACTCGACAACATCCGCAAGGTGTACGACAACGGCAAGGTCGCCGTGGCGGGCGCAAGCTTCACCGTCGCGGACGGCGAACTGCTGGTACTGGTGGGGCCATCGGGTTGCGGCAAGACCACGCTGCTGCGCGCGATCGCGGGCCTGGAAAACGTCACCTCGGGCACCATCGCCATCGACGGTCGCACCGTCAACGACCTGGCGCCGCGCGAACGCGACATCGCAATGGTGTTCCAGAACTACGCGCTGTACCCGCACATGACGGTGGCCGGAAATCTGGCGTTCGGGCTGAAACTGCGCGGCCACGCGCGTGCGGAAATCGAAAAGCGTGTGGCGGATGCGGCGCGCATGCTCGGTCTGGAAGACCTGTTGCAGGCACGCCCGCGCCAGCTTTCCGGCGGACAGCGGCAACGCGTGGCGCTGGGCCGCGCACTGGTGCGCGAACCGAAGGTGTTCCTGCTCGACGAACCGCTGTCGAATCTGGACGCGAAATTGCGCGCGGCGATGCGGGTGGAAATCGCGCGGCTCCACCATCGCCTCGGCGCGACGATGATCTACGTGACGCACGACCAGATCGAGGCCATGACGCTGGGCCAGCGCATCGTGGTGTTGAACGATGGCGAGGTCCAGCAGATCGACACACCGATGCGCCTGTACGAGCAGCCCGCGAACTTGTTCGTGGCGGGATTCCTCGGCAGCCCCGCGATGAACTTCTTCCAAGGCCGCCTGCGCGACGATGCGCGCGCGCTGGAGATGCAAAACGCCAGCTTGCCGCTCGATGGCTTGCGCGGTTCGCATCTGCCACTGGACGCGCTGCGCGGACGCGACATCGTGCTGGGCCTGCGCCCCGAGCACCTGCAGTGTGCGGATGCGGAGCCAGCTGCGTCACGGGTGCAATTCGACGCGACGCTCGAAGTGACCGAGCCCGTCGGCAACGAGGTGTTCCTGAACCTGCGGTTCGGCAAGCTCGGACTCGTCGCACGCGTGCCGCCGCGCCCGCTCCCCGCGCCCGGCGCGACGCTGCGGATGGCCTTCGATCCATCGCGTCTGCACGCATTCGATGGCATCGATGGCCATCGCGTCGTGTGATCGTGCGCGACCATTGGTCGCGCGAAAAGTTTCGCGTGTGCGCAGAGGCGAATTTCACGCTGGCAATGAACAGCGCCTGAGGCGCTAGCGAAACCTTAACGAACGTTGCCGATTGACTCCAGTCTCAGTGGCCAAGCGCGCGCGAAAGCGTGCGTGAAAAACCACAAGTGGAGACAATCATGCGCAACACTGCAATCGTCCTCGCCATCGCCGCGG
>DAIUEL010000019.1:0-23607 GCA_036845145.1 Rhodanobacteraceae bacterium
CGTATGGGGCGGCAAGTTGACCGCATTGCGGCTCGATGGCGAGGAGCCGCAGTTCATCACCGTGGATGCGGAGCCGCACCGCAAACGCGCCTGATCTTCGCATTTGCAGATTGGGCTGAGCGTAACGAAACCCAACGAAATACCGGGGACCTCCCCCGGCGAAGCCGGGTCAGCCCAACCTACAGATGTAGGGCGGGAGTAGCGCAGCGCATCCCGCCGAACGAGATTCACGACAGGCGGGTCGCACCCGCCCTACCAGACCCCGCCATGGCCGAGGTAGGTTGGGCTGAGCGTAGCAAAGTCCAACGAAATACCGGTATTGGGCTTCCCCGATGAAGCCGGGGCAACCCAACCTACGAAAGCGCGGAACTTTGCGCTTCAGCGAAGCCCCGTCTCGTTCCGCGCGATCACCATGCGCTGGATTTCGGAGGTGCCCTCGTAGATCTCGGTGATCTTGGCGTCGCGGAAATAACGCTCCAGCGGCATCTCCTTGGAGTAGCCCATGCCGCCGTGGATCTGCACGGCCTGGTGGGCGATCCACATCGCCGCTTCGGACGCGGTGAGTTTGGCCACCGCCGCCTCGGTGGAAAAGCGCGCGCCGGTCTTCGCGGCTTGCTGCTTCATCCACGCCGCACGCAGCGTGAGCAGCTGCGCCGCGTCGAGCTTGCACTTCATGTCGGCGATCTTGGCCTGCGTCATCTGGAACGATCCGATCGACTGGCCGAACGCCTTGCGGTCGCGCGAATATTCCAGCGTCGCTTCGTACGCCGCGCGTGCGAGGCCCACGGCCTGCGAGGCGATGCCGATCCGCCCGGCGTCCAGCACGCCCATCGCGATCTTGAAGCCCTTGCCTTCTTCGCCGATCACCTCGCCGGGTTGGACCCGGTAATCCACGAACTCGATTTCGCAGGTCGCGGACGCCCGAATCCCGAGCTTGGGTTCGGTCTTGCCGCGGCTGAATCCTTCGCGCTCGGTGTCGACCATGAACGCGGTGATGCCATTGGCCTTCTTCCCGGGATCGGTCATCGCGAACAACAGGATGTACTTCGCGACCGGACCGGAGGTGATCCAGCTTTTCTTGCCGTTGATCACGAAACTGCCGTCCGCCTGCTTCACCGCGCGGCAACGCATCGCGGTCGCATCGGAACCGGACTGCGGCTCGGTCAGCGCGAAAGCACCGATGGCTTCGCCCGACGCGATCGGCGTCACGTACCTGTGCTTTTGTTCTTCGCTGCCGAACTTCAGAAGACCGTTGCAATAAAGCGTGTTGTTGACGCTCATGATGGTCGAATGCGCGCAATCGGCGGCCGCGATTTCGATCATGGCCAGTACGTAACTTATCGAATCCATGCCGGCGCCACCGTATTCGGATGGCACCTCGATGCCCATCAGGCCGAGCTTGCCCATCTCCCGGATGTTGTCGAGCGGAAACTGGCCCGACTTGTCGAAATCGGCCGCCACCGGCGCGATGCGTTTCTGCGCGAACTCGCGCGCGATCGACTGAATCTGCAACTGCTCTTCGGAAAAATCGAAATCCATCGCGACACCTCTTTCTGTCGTGGCCGCACCGATCGTTGACGCGGCAATCCAACTCGACATCATACCGCTGCCGGGCGCACCGCTTTAATTTATCTCTTCATCCTGATATAAAGATGGAATGCTCGACCTGGTTTCCGCCACCGCGCTGCTGCGGGTGCTGTCCGACCCTACCCGGGTGCGGCTGCTCGCCCTGCTGCGGCGCGAAGAACTGACGGTTGCCGAACTGTCGTCGGTCCTGCGGCTGGCGCAGCCGCGCGTTTCCACGCATCTCGCCAAACTCAAGGAAACCGGTTTGGTGCGCGACCGCCGCGCGGGCGTGTCGGCGTACTACCGCTTCAACGAAAGCGGTTTCGACGGCGCCGCCGATCTGCTGCGCGCGCTGGAAGACGGCGTCGACGATGCAATGCTGGATGCCGACGCGCAACGCCTGCCGTCGGTGCTGGCGGCGCGCGCGCGCGATCGCGGCTGGGCCGACAGCGTGGCCGGCGACATGGAACGCCATTATTCGCCCGGGCGCACCTGGGAAACGCTGGCACGCACGCTGCTGCAACTGCTGGAAACCGGCGACGTGCTGGACATCGCTTCGGGCGACGGCGTGCTGGCCGAACTGCTGGCGCCGCACGCGCACTCGATCGTATGCGTCGATTCCAGCCCCAACGTGGTTGCGGCCGCGCGCAAGCGCCTCAAGGCGTTCCGCAACGTCGAGGTCGTCGAAGGCGACATGCACGCGCTGAACCTTGCCAATCGCAAGTTCGATCTCGTCCTGATGATGCACGCGCTCACCTACAGCGACCGACCCCATCTCGCGATTGCCGAAGCGGCGCGCGTCCTGAAGACCGGCGGCCGGTTGCTGGCCGCGACGCTGGCGAAACACGCACACCGCGCCGCAGTGGCGCCGTTCGATCACAAGAACCTCGGCTTCAAACGCGAAGACCTGACCGGCTTCGCGCGCAAGGCGGGGCTTGAAGTCCTGCACTGCGAACGCATTTCGCGCGAAGCGCGCTCGCCGCATTTCGAGGTGTTGAGCCTGCTGGCGAGGAAATCGGCTTGACGGCTCACAAGCACAAGCAAAATGCAGTCCGCAAATGAACGCAAAGAACACGAATAAAAAGCCGGCCCAAATCGACTCACGTCGAAACGCGGCAGCATTCTCCTTTCATTGGCGTTCATTCGCGTGCATTTGCGGATGAATTGTTTTCTGGACAAATCCCGATGACCTACGTACTTCCCTGGCTGCACCCCGAGCGCGTCGAAAAGCTCAACTTGGCGCTGGCCCGACGCATTCTCGTGCTGGATGGCGCGATGGGCACCATGCTGCAGCAGCACGAACTCGACGAAGCCGGTTACCGCGGCGATCGCTTCGCGAACGGCTGCGATGCCAGGCACACGCACGATCACGCGGGCGAACACGCCAACGGCGATGGCTGCCAACGCGATCTCAAGGGCGACAACGACCTGTTGTCGCTGACGCATCCGGAAATCATCCGCGACATCCACGCTGCGTATCTCGACGCGGGCGCGGATTTCGTGGAAACGAATACCTTCAATTCCACCTCGATCAGCCAAGCCGATTACGCGCTGCAGCATCTCGTGCACGAATTGAACCGCGAAGGCGCGAAGCTGGCCCGTGCCGCGTGTGACGAAGGCGAACGCAAGTCGCCGGATCGCCCGCGCTTCGCGATCGGCGTACTGGGTCCGACCAGCCGCACCGCATCACTGTCGCCCGACGTCAACAACCCCGGTTTCCGCAATGTCGATTTCGACGAACTGGAAAATGCCTACGCGGATGCCACGCGCGGCCTGATCGAAGGCGGCGCCGACATCGTGATGGTGGAGACCATTTTCGACACCTTGAACGCGAAAGCTGCGCTCTCCGGCATTGCGCGCGTGTTCGATGAACTTGGCGGTCGGCTGCCGATCATGATTTCAGGCACGATCACCGATCGTTCCGGCCGCACGCTGTCGGGCCAGACCGCCGAGGCGTTCTGGTATTCGGTTGCGCATGCGCGGCCGCTTTCCGTCGGCCTGAACTGTGCGCTGGGCGCCAGGGACCTGCGCCAGCACATCGAGGCGCTCGCGCGCGTGGCCGATTGCGCCGTCAGCGCGCACCCGAATGCAGGGCTACCGAACGCGCTGGGCGGCTATGACGAAACACCCGAAGAAATGGCAAAAACGCTGGGCGAATTCGCACGCGACGGGCTGCTCAACATCGTCGGGGGATGCTGCGGCACCACGCCCGAACACATCGCGGCGATCGCCGAAGCGGTGCGCGATGTTGCGCCGCGCGCATTGTCCGCACAAGCGGAAGCTGCCTGATTTTTGTTGTCATTCCCGCGAAAGCGGACTGCGGGGGCAGGATGCCGGAGCGAACATTCGCAAAGCGAATGGCCCGAAGGGCGAGCCGCAGGATGCGGCGAGTTTATACCGCCCGGACTCCCCCGGATTCCTGCCCCGCCCCGGAATGATGACCTTGGAAATGGATTGCTCATGAATACGCGTCCCCGCTACACCCGCCTCTCCGGCCTGGAACCGCTGGTCATCACACCGGAGACGCTGTTCGTCAACATCGGCGAGCGCACCAACGTCACCGGCTCGGCGAAGTTCAAGAAGCTGATCAAGGAAGACCGCTACGACGAGGCGGTGGAAGTCGCGCGCCAGCAGGTCGAGAACGGCGCGCAAATCCTCGATGTCAACATGGACGAGGGATTGCTCGATTCCGAGGCCGCGATGGTGAAGTTCCTGCGGCTGATCGCGGCCGAACCGGACATCGCGAAGATTCCGGTGATGGTCGATTCGTCCAAGTGGAGCGTGATCGAGGCGGGCCTCAAATGCCTGCAGGGCAAGGGTGTGGTCAACTCGATCTCGCTGAAGGAAGGCGAGGAGAAGTTCCTCGACGAGGCACGCAAGATCCTGCGCTACGGCGCCGCCACCGTGGTGATGGCGTTCGACGAACAGGGCCAGGCGGATTCGGTCGAGCGGCGAATCCAAATCTGCGAGCGCTCGTATAAGCTGCTCACCGAAAAGGTCGGTTTTCCGCCCGAAGACATCATCTTCGATTCCAACATCTTTCCGATCGCGACCGGCATCGAGGAACACGCCAACAACGCGGTGAATTTCATCGAAGCCGCGAAGGAATTGAAGAAGCGTTTCCCGTACTCGCATCTCTCCGGCGGCGTCTCCAACGTGTCGTTCTCGTTCCGCGGCAACAACCGGGTGCGCGAAGCGATCCACTGCGTGTTCCTCTACCACGCGATCAAGGCCGGCATGGACATGGGCATCGTCAACGCCGGCCAGCTCGCGATCTACGACGACCTCGATCCGGAACTGCGCGAGCGCGTCGAGGACGTGGTGTTGAACCGCCGGCCGGATGCGACCGAGCGCTTGATGGAAATTGCCGAACGACACAAGGGTGGCGCGCAGGACAAGGACGACGGCAGCAAGCTCGCGTGGCGCGAACTGCCGGTCGCGAAACGGCTGGAACACGCGCTGGTGCACGGCATCGACCAGTTCGTGGTCGAGGATACCGAGGAAGTCAGGAAGACGGTTACCCGCACGCTGGACGTGATCGAAGGTCCGCTGATGGACGGCATGAACGTGGTCGGCGACCTGTTCGGCGCGGGCAAGATGTTCCTGCCGCAGGTCGTCAAATCCGCGCGCGTGATGAAGAAGGCCGTGGCCTACCTGCTGCCGTTCATGGAAGAGGAAAAGAAACAGAGCGGCAACACCAGCAGGTCGAACGGCAAGATCGTGATGGCGACCGTCAAGGGTGACGTGCACGACATCGGCAAGAACATCGTGGGCGTGGTGCTGGCCTGCAACAATTTCGAGGTGGTCGACCTCGGCGTGATGGTGCCGGCGCAGAAGATCCTCGACACCGCGATCGCCGAACACGCCGACATGATCGGCGTGTCGGGCCTGATCACGCCGTCACTGGAGGAAATGGCCAACGTCGCCAAGGAAATGAAGCGGCGCGAGTTCAAGATTCCGCTGCTGATCGGCGGCGCCACCACCTCGCGCGCGCACACCGCCATCAAGATCGAGCCCAACTACGAAACCGCCTGCGTGTGGGTGAAGGACGCCTCGCGCGCAGTGGGCGTCGCGCAATCGCTGGTCTCGAAGGAACTGGTGGACGGCTTCCTCGCGAAAGTGCGCGCCGAGTACGCGGAGGTGCGCGAACGCCATCGCAATCGCGGTCCGGCCAAGCGGCTGGTATCACTGAAGGACGCGCGCGCAAACGGCTCGAAGTTCGACTGGAAGACCTATGCACCGCCCGCGCCGAACAAGCCCGGCATCACGGTGATCGACGACATTCCCATCCCCGAACTCCTGAAGGTGACCGACTGGACGCCGTTCTTCCAGGCGTGGGAACTGCACGGCCACTACCCCGCGATCCTCAACGATCCGGTGGTGGGCGCGCAGGCCAGGGAATTGTTCGACGACGCGCAGAAGATCCTGAAGCAGATCATCGACGAAAGGTGGCTGCGAACGAAGGCCGTGATCGGCTTCTGGCCGGTGTCGCGCGTCGGTGATGATCTAGAACTGGTCGATGGCGACGAACGCGTGGTGCTGCACCACCTGCGCCAGCAGGCCGACAAGCCCGTCGAGCGTCCCAACCTCTGTCTTGCCGATTTCATCGCGCCGAAGGAAACCGGTGTCCAGGACTGGATCGGCGGCTTCGCGGTCACGGCGGGTCTCGGGATCGAGGAACACCTCGAACGTTTCAGGAAAGACAACGATGACTACTCGGCCATCATCCTGAAGGCCCTCGCGGACCGGATGGCCGAGGCACTCGCGGAGTGGACGCACCGCGAAGTGCGCACGAAATACTGGGGCTTCGCACCCGACGAGCACCTCGGCAACGAGGATCTGATCGCGGAAAAATGGCGCGGTATCCGCCCGGCGCCGGGCTATCCCGCCTGTCCCGACCATACCGAGAAGGCGACCCTGTTCAAGTTGCTCGATGCGACGAACAACGCCGACATCGAACTGACCGAGGGTTTTTCGATGTACCCTGCCGCCGCGGTTTCGGGCTGGTATTTCAGCCATCCCGACAGCCAATACTTCGTGGTCGGCAAACTCACGAAAGACCAGGTCGAGGACTACGCCGAACGCAAAGGCTGGACGCTGGCCGAAGCCGAGCGTTGGCTTTCGGCCAACCTCGACTACGATCCGGACTGACCGGACTGGACGGCGCTGCGCAAGGCCTGCGCGGCGCCGCCGCGCTCAGAGTGTCGCGCCGCCCATCGCCGCGTGGAGCAGCGAAGCGCCGATCGTGAAAAAGAACACCAGCCACAGCACGAACGCCACCGCGACCAGTATCAAGGCGGCCCGGCAGTAGTTCTGCTTGCTGGGATGGGTGCTGCCGGAAAACCCCCACACGAACAACATCACGATTCCGACGATCGGAATCGCCAACACGATCAAGGTGATGATCCAGTCGCCCAGTGAAACCGGCGACGCCTCACGTGCGGAAAGCTGTGCGTTCATGCCCCTCTCCTGCTCAGGTGATGGCGGATGCCCGGCAAACCGCCGTCGGATGCAGCGGCGTCGGCAGCCGATCGTTTTCAATCCCCGCGGCCGCGCCTTGCGTGCGGCCGGCCGATCGTAGCCCACCATGGTCCCGCTTGCATGTGCCCGCAACCGCTCGTCACGTCGCGGCGCCACCCACCTTTTCCTGCTCACGGTGGCGCAGGTGCACGCTGACGTTGTACAGCGCCACGAACATCGGGAACAGGTTCGAGATGATGCCCACCGAATCGTTCTTGCCGAAAATGAAATAGGCCAGCAGCAGGATGCTTCCGCACACCGACATGTACCAGAACAGCATCGGCATCACGATCTTGCGGTGCTTCCGCGTTGCGTAAAGCTGCACGAACCAGCGCGACGCGAAGACCGCGGTGCCGAGAAACCCGACCACCTTCCACGGCGTCAGCTCGAAGTTGAGCAGCGAATGCACGATGTGTTCCATGGCGAGGCCCGGCTTCTGGGGAATCCGCGGATTGTAGCAACCGCAGATTGACCGAAATCGGTGCCGCCCGTAAACTTGCGCGTTCGCATCAGGCGCCGGGCGGTTAGCTCAGCGGTAGAGCACTGCCTTCACACGGCAGGTGTCGCAGGTTCGATCCCTGCACCGCCCACCAGCATCGAGATTGCCCAAGGCCGATTCCCCCGGGATCGGCCTTTTGTTTTTCCGGTACCGGACGTTGCCGCACGCCGCCGAATTGCGCGTGCCGAATCACGCTGCTTTCACGCGGCGGGGGCTACATCCTGTGTCGTGGCACGCAGGATGCAATGGATGGCCGATACCGAGTCCGACGCCGACTGGGAACACACGCCCGACAGCGAGATCCATCTCAAGGGTTCGTGGACCCTGCTGTTGGCCGCAGACCGGCGGCGGCGCCTCGCGCGGGAACTCGGCCAACTCGATGCGCCGCGCCGTTATCGCTGGAACCTGCAGCACGTGGCCGCGCTGGACAGCGCGGGCGCGCGCCTGCTGTGGGATGTGTGGGGCCATCGACTGCCGGAGCAACTCGACTGCCAGGAACACCAGCGGCACTGGTTCCGCTGGCTGGCGGACACGCACTTTCCCGACGCGCCGATCGCGCATCCGATCGATGATGCGATCGACCGCACCGGTCGACGCGCGCTCGGATTTCTCAAGGCCGCCGGCGGCATTCTTCTTCTGATTGGCCAGTTGATGGTGGACGTCGCGAATTGCGTGCGCCATCCGCGCGTGATCCCGTGGAGGGAAACCACCGCGGCGATCTACCGAATCGGCGCGACCTCGATGCTGCTGCTGGGCTGCGTGGGTTTCCTGATCGGCGTGGTGATGGCGATACAGATCGGGATGGCGCTGCAGCAGTTCGGTGCGCAGGCGATGATCGTCGGCATGATGGGACTGGCCGTGCTGCGCGAATTGGGGCCGGTGATCTGCGGGTTGATCCTGGCGGGTCGCTCGGGTTCGGCGATGACGGCGGGCATCGGCGCGATGCACCTCACCGGCGAATACGACGCGTTGCGCGCGTTCGGATCGTCACCAAGCCTGCGGCTTGCGTTTCCGCAGGTGGTCGGCGCCTGCATCAGCCTGCCGTTGCTGGTGGTGTGGGCGGACTTCACGGCGCTGGTGGGCGGCGCGGTGACGGCGCAAGCCGATCTCGGCATCGGCTACCGGCAGTTCATGGCGCAGTTGCCGGCGCAGGTGCAGATCGTGAACTTCTGGATCGGACTCGCCAAGGGCGCGCTGTTCGGATTCACGATCGCGGTGGTCGGCTGCTATTTCGGCATGCACACCTCGCCAGACACCGGCGCGTTGAGCCGCAACACGACGTTGTCGGTCGTGACCAGCCTGACCTTGATCCTGTTGTTCGACGCCAGCTCGGGCGCACTGCTCACGCACGTCGGGCTGTTGTGAGGCCGTCGATGAACGCCGCGGATGCCGGACCCGACGCAACGGTCATCAAGGTGGAGAACCTGCACTCGCGGCTTGGCGGCCAGCCGATCCACCGCGGCGTCGACCTCGAAATCACGCGCGGAGAATTAATGGCGGTGATCGGCGCATCCGGTTCGGGCAAGACCACCCTGTTGCAGCAGATCATCGGCTTGCAGCAACCGGATCGAGGTTCAATCCAGGTGCTGGGCCAGTCGCTCGACGATCTCGAAGTCTGGGAGGCACGCCTGTTGCGGCGTCGCTGGGGCGTGCTGTTCCAGCAGGCGGCGCTGTTCAGCGCGATGAGTGTCTACGACAACCTCGCGTTTCCGGTGCGCGAGCTGCGCAAGGAAGGCATCCACGTGGACGAGGACGCGCTGCGCGACGGCATCGCGCTGAAGCTGCACATGGTCGGCCTGGCTCCGGAAGACGCGTGGAAATACCCGTACGAACTTTCCGGCGGCATGGCCAAGCGCGCGGCGCTGGCGCGCGCGTTGATGCTGGAAGCGGAATTGCTGTTCCTGGACGAACCGACCTCCGGTCTGGACCCCGGTTCCGCCTCGGAATTCGACACCCTGCTCGCCGAACTGCACAAGGAATTGCACCTGACCGCCATGATGATCACGCACGACATCTACAGCGTGGCCGCGCTGAGCGACCGCGTCGCGGTGTTGGCGGACGGCAAACTGATCGCTGTCGGCACGCTGGAGGAAGTCGCGCACTTCGATCACCCGTTCATCACCGATTTTTTCCGCGAGCGCAAGGGCGAGGACCGCTTGCAGTCGCTCGCGACCGGCAGGACGCAGTGAGCCATGGAAAACCGCTCGCACGCGATCGTCGCCGTCATCTTCCTGCTGGTTTTTTCGGCGGGCGCGATCCTGGTCTACTACTGGCTGGCCGACCGCCCCGACGAGCCGCTCGCGTACGAAATCGTCACCGGCCAGTCGGTCGGCGGGCTGGCCGAGCAGTCGGAGGTGCGCTTCAAGGGCCTGCTGGTCGGTCACGTCGCGAAACTCGAGTTCGATCCCGACGATCGCTCGCGCGTGGTGATGCGTCTGCAACTCAAGCGCGATGCCTACGTCACCCACGCCACCTATGCGGAGGTCGCGATGCAGGGCCTGACCGGCGGCAGCGTGCTGGAACTCAAGCTCGGCAACGGCAGCCGTTCACCGCTCGCGACCAGCGACAAGCACCCCGCGCGAATTCCGATGCGCCAAAGCCTGCTGGATTTCCTCGCAGGCTCCGCGCGCAAGGACATGCATGATCTTCAGGAAGTGCTGGCCAGCGCGCGCAAGGTGCTCGACAGCGACAACCGCCAGCACATCGCGACCTCGCTGCAGCAGATCGACACCGCCACCCGCAGACTTGCTGCCATCGAGGCGCAATTGCCGGGATTGTTGGACAACGTGCAGCACAGCGTGGTGCAAAGCCACGTGCTTATCGCGCACGCGGATGAACTCGTGCGCGACGCGCGGACGCCGATGCGCGATGCCACGAAGCTCGAGGATTCCATCCAGGCGCTCGCCGAATCGAGCAGACAATTGAGCGACAAGTTGAACAGCCAGACCGTGCCGAATTTCGACACGCTCAGCGAAAGCCTGTTGCGCACGTCGCGCCAACTGGACGAAGTATTGGGCGAGCTGAAGGCGAAGCCGCAAAGCCTGATCTTCGGTCCGCCGCGCCACCCGCCGGGGCCCGGCGAACCGGGCTTCGACGACGGCCACGAGAAGGATCACCCATGACCCGGAACCGGTTCGCACTGGGCGCCTGCCTGTTGATGCTCGCCGGCTGCGCGCAGATTTCTTCACGGCAGAGTTTTCCGAAACACTACACGCTCACGGGTTCGTCGGCGCCGGCGCAGCAAGCGTCGGACACCACGCCGCATGCGACGCTGCGAATCGCCCGCATCACCGCGCCGCCGTGGCTGCAGGGCACCGCGCTGTATTACCGGCTCGATTATCGCCACGACGATCGCATCGCGACGTACGCGCAATCGGATTGGGCGTCACCGCCAGCGCGGCTGCTGGAGCAGATCATCCGGAACGCGATCGCGCGCAACGGCGCCTGGCGCGTCGTGACCGGCCCTGAAGGTCCTGGGCGCACCGATTTCAGCCTGCACATCGGCCTGGACGATTTCAGCCAAGCCTTCGCGAGTCCGGGGCAAAGCCGCGGCGTGCTGGATGCGACGGCCACGCTGGTCGACAACCGCAATGGCAATGCGATTGCGCAAAAAAGTTTTCACGTGGCGGTGGCCGCGCCGAGCGCGGACGCGCAAGGTGGCGTCAAGGCGTTGAACGATGCTGCCTTGCAGTTCGCCGCTGAGCTGGAACGATGGCTGCGCACGACGCCCGCGGCGCAAAGCGAATCCCGGTAGGTTGGGCTGATCCCGGATCCATCCGGGAGAAGCCCAACAGCTTCATCGCGATGGTTTCGTCGCCCGTTGTTGGGCTTCGCCGATGTAGCCGGCTCAGCCGGCCTGTTTCATGCGCGGCGTCAGCTCCTGCATCAACTCCTTCTTGCGGGTCTCGAGTTGCTCACCCAACGCTTCCAGTTCGTCGTCGGGGAAGATCTTCCGCGCGCGCTTGAACATCTCTTCCTCTTCCTCGTCGGCGTGATGCTCGACAAGTTCCTTCAGCACCTTGGCACGACCGCTGAATTTTTCCGAATCCACCGGCGTTTTCTGGAGGTCCGGCAGCACCAGATCTCCGGCCGCGCGATGTTCTTCGAGAGCTTCGAAATACATCTTTTCGTTTTCGGAATCATCGCGCGCCTGCCGGAACGCCGGGTAGAAGATCTCTTCCTCGATGGTGGTGTGGACCTTCAATTCCAGCGAGATCTTCTGCAACAGTTCGGTGCGGCTTTTGGTGGCACGCTCGCTGGTTTCAGCGAGTTCCTTGAGAAGCTTGCGGACCTTCTCGTGGTCCTGCGTCAGCAATTTGGTAGCGTCCATGCTGCTCGACTCCGGTACGGGCAATGAAAAAGGGTGAGGACGATCGACACGGATTGGCGCT
Source organism: Rhodanobacteraceae bacterium (assembly GCA_036845145.1). Classification (GTDB taxonomy): domain Bacteria; phylum Pseudomonadota; class Gammaproteobacteria; order Xanthomonadales; family Rhodanobacteraceae; genus 66-474. Next base: position 11,977 of record DAIUEL010000019.1, read on the forward strand.
ATCGACGGCGTCCGAAAATGAGTGAAACGATGAACAGGATGATGAAGATCACGAACAGGATCTTCGCGATGCCGGCAGCGAGGCCGGCGACGCCGAAGAACCCGAAGAAACCCGCGATCAATGCGATGATCAGAAAAACGATGGCGTAATAAAGCATGGTGTGCTCCTTGGTGCGCCCTGGTTGCCGATCGAGGCGAACTCAAGCCTCGTGCATGCGATGCAGCAAAACGTTCATCCGATTCCTTGGTTCTCCGACAGTCTGGAAGAAGACCCCGGGCAGTTGTGTCCGTGCACTGCCCGGGGTGAACCCTGCCGCGCTTCATGCGTGACCGGGCCTTTGGGCCGGGTTTGCGTGGGTCGCAGCCGGTCCGATGCGGATCCATCCGTGGTTCCGCGGGAAGCGCCGAGGGAGAACGACGCTTCCAGTCCTTTGCCACGCGGTGTTTTTTGGGGGGCAACACCGCGACAGCCGGGCGTTCAAAGATCCCTTTCGAAATCCCGCAACTGTTCCTTGGCTTCATCCTTGGCTATGCCATACCGCTCCTGAATCTTGCCGGTCAGGTAATCCGTGTTGCCTTCCGCGACGTCCAGGTCGTCGTCGGTCAATTTGCCCCAGCGCGTTTTCAACTTGCCGCGCAGTTGCTTCCACTGTCCCTCGATCTTGTCTTGGTTCATCGTGCTTCTCCTTGTCTGTTGCTTGTCCGTCCGCCGTGTCCGATCCCTCGATGCCGCGGCGCTGAAACAAACGTTTCTACAATTCACTTTCGAATTCGTATACCTGCAGGAAAGCTTCGCGACGATCGACGCCGTAACGATGCTGCAGGCGTTCGGCGAGATATTCCGCGCTGCCGCTCGCGCGGCGCACGTCCTCGTTGGTCAGCTTGCGCCAACGCCGCCGCAGCCGGTCCGGAATGTGCTCCCACTGTTCCATGATCCGGTCGTTGCTGAGCCAGGCCGGAGCGGTCGCCAGCTCCTCCATCATCCCGTTAGTGTCCATTGCGGCCTCCTTCAAGCACATCGATTGCGTCGGAAATTGCGTCATGGGGATGCCACCGGAAGACGGACCCAGAACACGGCCCCGCTCGGCGACTCATCCAGCCCGACCGAACCGTCGTAGGCTGCGGCGATCTGCGTCGCGATGGCCAGCCCGAGGCCGCTGTGTTCGGCCGGATCGGACGTCACGAACGATTCGAACAGCGTGTCCGGCCGCAGGTCCACGCCGGGGCCGTCGTCGCGGAATGCGATGCGTATCGCGCCACGTTCGGCGTCGCGGCTTGCTGACACCACGATGTTGCGCGCGCCGAACTGGAACGCGTTGTCAAGGATTTCGACGAACAGCCGCTTCAACGCATCGGCCTGGCCATGCACCAGCGGGAGATCCGCCTCGCACTCGAGGCGCACCTCACCGAGGTCGGTGCAGGCCGCGGCGCAGGATGCGAGCAACGCGCCGACGTCCACGCCGTCCAGTGAATCCGGTACGCGCAGCGTGGCGAGATTGCGGCCGTCGCGTACCAGCCGCGCTGCACGCGAGCACTCCTCCTCGACGCGGTTCAGGGAGGCCTTGGCCTCGTCCAGCCGGCCCTGCGTGATCAGCAGGTTGGCGAGCTGCGAGGCTGCCATCACCGAATTGAGCGAATTGGAAACGGCGTGCACCATCGAACCGAGGATCTGCTCCAGGGTTTCGATCGTTGCCTGTTCACTGTGGTTGCCGTCGCGCGCGTTGGCACCGGCACCGGTCGGGTGATCGTGCGTTTCCATCGGACCTCCAGGGTGTGGCCGGCGACCGTTTTGTACCACCGCGACACCAATTGCGTTCATTGGATCATTCTCCTTGCAGATCCAGCCATTCCACGACCACCCCCGCGCCCGCGGCCAGCGTTTCGATGCGACCGTGGACATGGTCGTAGGCGATGGAGTTGGAAATATGGATTTGCACGTCCTGCGCTTCCGCCTTGCCCTCCTCCGATGGCAAGCCGAGCGAGCTGGCGTCGTCGTCCTGCCCCGGCAGGCCGATAGAACCGGAATCGTCGCCCTGTCCCGGCACGTCCAGTCCGAGTTCGACCACGCTTTCGACATCCGGCATGGCGCGTAGCGCGGCGAGCATCGCGCCGATGCCGGTTTCATCGCCTGTCAGTCGCAATGACAAATGTTCCGGCACGGCTGCACCTCGATGCTGCGGTGATGCGGATGTGACAGGTCTCGGCTCGGTCATTGGGTATCAATGCGGACAGGCCACGGAGCGCAGCAGCACGCGGGTGGAATCGGTTTCCTCCGCATCCGCCACGTTGCTGAGCGAAACGAAACCGACCAGCCGCTTGTCGCGATTGACGACGGGCAACCTGCGGATTTCCAATTCCGCCATGTTCGATGCCACGTCTTCGATTTCCTGGTCGTCGAAGCAGTACTTGACGCCTTCGGTCATGACATCGCGCACGCGCGTGCCGGCATCGAGGCCGTCGGCGACCGCGCGAATTGCGAGGTCGCGATCGGTCAGCATGCCGACCAGCTTGTCGTCGGCGTGCACGGCCACGCTGCCGACGTCCTTCTCGCGCATCAGCAGCGCGGCTTCGGCAATGGTCTGTTCCGGGGTGACCAGATAGACGTCTTCGGTCATCACGTCACTGATATTTCTCATGGTTCTGCTCCTTGTAATGGATGCCTTCGTTCTCCGGCACGAAAGCGGCTGCCTGGCCGATGCTTCCCTGCTGGATGCGCATGCAGCGCATCTCGACCAGTGCCATGCACTCCATCGCGACGATTTCCGCCGCGCGCGAATCGCCGTTGGCGCGCGCGACCTCCATCGCTTCCAGCAAACACTCGTCCACCATGTCGGCCGCGTGCTGCTCGGCCGGTGATGCGCCGACGCGAAGCGTCTGTTCGATCTCCCGCACGCGCGCCAGGCTGTCGGCCATTTCCGACTGCCAACGCTGGCGCAGGTTGTCGTCTTCGGTGCAGGCCAGTGCCTTGCACATGTGCCGGATGCGCACACGCTCGGCCGCGAGGGCGTGCTGCAAATCGCGATGCGTCGAAACATTCGATCGGTCGTCCGGCGGGAGCGGGCGACAGATCAGTTCGATCGACGGCGATCCGGGTTCCGCATTTATCGGGTTGGTGCGCAAATCGGTTTCACCTTGAATGCCAAAATAGACCGCGGCTGAGCAGCGGAAAGTGATTGGGCGCATGCGCGACCGACTCGTCAGCGATCGCATTTGCGCCGGGCCATGCTCGGGCAGTGTTGGTTCGATGATCATCAAGGTTCTCGGTGCCCTTTTCTCATCGCTGCCGGCATTTCCGTTGTCGGCGAGTCTGGACCCTTCGATCAAATCCGTTGTGATCGCCTTTCCGCCGCCCAGTCGCGGCGCGGGTATAGAGCAAGCCGCATGCCAACCCCTTCGCAAAGGCGAATGAAGCATGAACGGTTCCGCTGAAACCCAATGGAGACGCGGCTTCCGGCGCGCCGGAGGTGCCGCGGCGGGTATCGGATCACCTTGAAGGCCGGGCCCGAAGGGGCGCGGAATGCGGAAAGGATTTACCAGCCGCACGCAAAGTGGAAGTATTTTTCGCACCATCGTCACGGTGGCATCACGAATGAACGCGTGACTTTCGGCAGGGCAACTCGCCCGCCCGCACGGGATGGCACGGAACCAGGGACAGGGATGTCGCGGGTTGCCGGAATGATGGGCTACGGTTTCGCGCGACGAAACCCGCGTGGTCAACCGACTGCCACGCTGCAGGCGTGACCGTCGAAACTCAGCGGGTTTCGTCCACCAGGCTCGGCATCAGGGAGTCGTCGATCAGCCCGAGCGCGCGGTAGCGCATCAGCCGGTTGTAGATGGTCTTGGAGGTAATGCCGAGTACCCGCGCCGCCCGGCTCTTGTTGTTGCCGCAGCGCGCGAGCGTCTTCAGCAGCATCTCGCGCTCGACGTCCTCGAAGGACATGCCCACCGCGAACTTCACGGCGTCCCCCGTGGACTCGGAACTGCCGGAAATTTTTGGCGCATCGTCCGGCCGGTAGCCGATCTGGTTGTTCTCGCCGGCAATCAGATAGCTGCGTTGCACCGCGTGGCGCAATTCACGCACGTTGCCCGGCCACGGCGCTTCGGACATGTGCAGGAGCGCTTCCTGCGTGAACTGCTTGTTGGTGCCGTAGCGCTGATTGAGGCTGCCGAGGAAGTGATGGGCCAACAGCGGGATGTCGTCGCGCCGATCCCGCAGCGGCGGCGTCTGCAGGATGTAACCGCTCAGGCGATAGTAAAGGTCCTGCCGCAACAGGCCATTTTCCAGGCACACGTGCGGATCGCGATTGGTCGCCGCGATCAGCCGTACGTCCACCGGAATTTCGCGGGTGCCGCCCACGCGCGTCAAGGCTTTGCCTTCAATGACGCGCAGCAGGTAGACCTGCAGCGACTGCGGCATCTCGGTGATTTCATCGAGGAACAGCGTGCCGCCCTGGGCCTGTTCGAAATAACCGGTATGCGATTGAACCGCGCCGGTGAACGAGCCGCGTTCATGGCCGAACAACAGGCTGCCCATGAGATCCTGCGCCAGCGCACCGCAGTTGACGGCGACGAAAGCGCCGGCCCGTCCGCTGGCACTGTGCAGCGCGCGCGCGACCAGTTCCTTGCCGGTGCCGCTCTCGCCGTGGACCAGCACCGAAACATCCGTGGGTCCGACCCGCGCGATCTCGCTGAGCAGGGTGCGCATGCGCGCCGATCGCCCGACCATGCCGCCGGCCGACTCGGCAAGCACCGCGCGATGCGCGGCGAAGTCGTTCGCATCCAGCAGCAATTGTTGCAGGGGTTCGGCCGCGACCGGTTTCACCAGGTAATCGACGACGGGCGATTTCAGCACCCGCAACGCACTCTCCACGCTCGGCGCTCCGGTGACGACCACCACGCGCCCATGCATGTCGAGTTCGATGTCTTCCAGCAGATCGAGGCCGTTCCCGTCGGGCAACTCGATGTCGATCAGGATCAGGTCGAAGCCTTCGCGCGCCGTGAACTCCCGCGCTTCTTCCAGCGTGCCCGCACGCATCAGCTTGCAGCGACACTGCCGGGCCACCTCGGCGACGACGCGTGCGAAACCATCGTTGTCATCAACCAGAAGCACGTTGCCTGTAGCGGCGCCAGCCCTCATTGATGATCTCCAGTACGCCCCGCGAAAACACGATGGTAACCATGGCAACGTTAATTCCACATCCACGCGTGTAAACCGCGCGGATGCGCACCCGACGTTTTAGCAAAATTTCACGAACGTTGCCTGAAGCGGCGTCTCACGGAAGGAAATCAGCCGGTGGGGCCGCCCAGGACCTCCAGCACGCTGCCGCTGATGTAGGACGAGCACGCCGGCGCCGCGAGGAACACGTAGGCCGGCGCCAGCTCTTCCGGTTGCGCGGGACGCCCCATGGCGCTGTCCTTGCCGAATTCCGGGATCTTTTGGGCGGGCTGATCGGATGGATTGAGCGGTGTCCACACCGGGCCGGGCGCCACCGCGTTCACGCGGATGCCGCGCGACAGTACGTTCTTGGCCAGCGACCGCGTGAACGCGTGGATCGCACCCTTGGTCGCGGAATAGTCCAGCAGAGCGGGACTGCCGAACAATCCGGTTTCCGAACCGGTATTGATGATCGCGCTGCCGGCCTTCAAGAACGGCAAGGCGGCGCGCGCCATCTGGAAATAGCCGCCGATGTTCGTCTGCAGTGTTTCCTGGAGATGTTCGTCGGTCAGGTCTTCCAGCCGTTCCGCATGCATCTGGAATGCGGCGTTGTTGACCAATATGTCGAGCTTGCCGAATTCCTCGACGGTTTTCGCGACCAGTTCGTTGCAGAATTCCGGATCTTTCACGTCGCCCCGCACCACGATGCAGCGACGGCCTTCTTTTTCCACGGCCTGACGCGTGGCATCCGCGTCTTCGTCTTCGTCGAGGTAGCCGATGGCCACGTCCGCGCCTTCGCGCGCCATCAGCACGGCGACCGCCCGGCCGATGCCGGAGTCGCCGCCGGTGATCAGCGCGACCTTGTCCTCGAGCTTGCCGCTGCCCTTGTAGAACGGTGCGGAATAGCGCGGCGCCGGATCGAGCCGGTGCTCGTCGCCCGGCTTGTCGAGGTGCCGGGCGGCTTGTTTGGTCGGCTGCGACTTCGGGCCCGCCTGCACCGCCTTCTTCTGTTTCCCGGAGGATTTCGATGACTTCTTCTTGTCCTTCTTTTCGATGTCACCCTGGATGGCGCGCTGCTTGCGTACCGTGCCGGCTACCCGGCTGCCCGAAGTCTTCTTCTTGCCCTTGGCCGCTTCCTGCTTCATCGAGCTCTCCATTGTCGCCGGGCGCGGGTGCACTTGACCGCCGCTGCGGCGGCGCGTCCGGAAACCCGCCCATCAGCGACGCGAAATCAACCCGAGGTCGACCCACCCTGCGGTGGCTGGGACGGCGGTTGCTGCATGGTGCCTTGCCCCGGCCCCTGCCGGCACTGGCTGTATTCCTGCTGCGTGATGCGGCCATCGCCATCGGCGTCGCATTGCGAAAAATGCTGCCCGAGCCAGGGAATGCGCTGCGCATCCTCCTGGGTGATGTAGCCCTTGCTGCCAGCCACGTCATCGAAGCTCGGACCTTCGCCGTTCTGCGGGGCGGCGCCCATGCTGCCGCCTGGCGCAGGTTGCATCGTCGTGGCGCCGGCTTCCGGTTGGGTGGTGGTGTACGCGGGCGACGGCGGCGTCTGGGCGGTCGCGGCATTCGGCGGGTTCTGCTGCTGGTCGCCGGAGTTCGAACAGCCCATGGCGGTCAGCGCCAGCGCGCCGGTCAGTGCGAACAGCAGCGGTGCGGACTTGCGATTCATGTCGACGACTCCTGGTGGGTCAACCAGCCGCCTCGTGCGGCGGCTTGCGGCAAGCAAAGCACGTGCCACGGCGAAGTGGCGTCGCAGCGCGCGTTTCGCGCGGAACGCGGCGCGGATTTTCGGAACCAATTTCCCGGCCGGGAAATTTTTGCCAGCCGCAAACCGGGCGCCTTCGCGCCGCATGCGTCGTCGCGCCCCATCGCGGGGCTAACGCGACATGAACAAATCTTCAGCAAGTGCTTGTCGAATATGAACGGTTGCGGACGAGAGAAGTACCGCATTGCGAACGCACGATCACGGCGCGTGGATGGCACGCCGCGTGCATTCCGGGTGGCCGCACACGCAGTTGGACACGGCGCCAGACACAAGGAGAAGAACGCGCATGAACAGTTGGATCGATACCACGCAATCGTTGCCCGTCGAGCACGAATACGTCCGGTTCCTCGTCGTGGGGCATACGCGCGCGCTGATGGGTGTCTACGAGAACAACAGTTTCTGTTCGCGATGGGGCGCCTACGACAAGAAACAGGTGGGCATCTGGCGCAAGCTGGGCGACGCGCCGCAGGTTCCTGCGCCACCGCGCATCAATCCCGACCGGCGCTACTGGTCCGACCGGCCGATGCGCGAGAGTTGCTGACGCCGTGGCCTCGGATCAACCTTGGGCATTTTCCGCGAACGCGATCGTGCTCAGCAACGCCAAGGCCGGACGCCGCGAATCCAGGCGCGTATGTTGCAGCACGACCGGCACGTCGCTGAAGAACACGCTGGCGTAATCGGTTTCGCGCGGCACCGGGGCAGGATCGGTCAGATCATTGAAGCGCAGGTGCAGCGTGCGCCGCGCCGGCACCGTGACGCGATAAGGCCCGACCGGTTCGCGGTCGCTGAAGTACAGCATGATGGTGACGTGCGCGTCGACGTCGTTGACGTTCAACAGGCACGCCGCTTCATGGCTTTCGAAACGGGGATCGTCATCATCGTTTCCGGGTGCCGGAATGTATCCCTCGCCGATCGCCCAGTGGCGGCTTCCGATGCTCATGGTCGTTCCTTGTAGAGGGGCTTGATCCATCGATGACGGTTTCCATCCGCGTTCACCCGTGTCAATGTTTTTTTGACGCGGATCAAAGCAGATAAAACAAAAAAACTTTATCCGCGTTCATCCGCGTTCATCCGCGTCAAAGAATCTTTTTTCCGGCCACCGAACCACCATCCCGCGCCCACCGCGCTGGCGGCGAACAGGCCCCATCCGAGCGCGCGGCGATGCTTTTCAACCCACAGCGCCCACGAAAACCGGCGTGCGCGCTCGTCGAAGCGGCCATGGGCACCGGGATCGTCATCCACGGGCGAGAACAAGTTGTCGGCATGCTCGTGGTCGTCGGGTTCGTGGGTCTGCTGCCCGCCCCACGCGGTGCGGCCGAGATATTTGTCCAGCAATCCGGGGATGAAGCGTTGGCCCCATTCGGCCATCCACGTCGATGCGCCGACCGGCACGTTGCGGCGCCGATGGCTCGCGGCAAACAGGATCGCATCCGCCGCCACCTCCGGCTGGAAAATGGGCGGCACCGGCTGCGGGCGATGTGGCAGCTTGTTGCGCGCCCAGCCGAACTGCGGCGTGTTCAGCGCCGGCATCTGCACCGCGGTGACGTGGATGTTGCTCCGTTCGTGGACCAGTTCGCAGCGCAGCGCATCCACGAAACCGGCGAGCGCGTGCTTGGCGCCGCAATACGCCGACTGCAGCGGAATGCTGCGGTAGGCCAGCGCGGAACTGACCTGCACGATGGTGCCGCGATCGCGCGCGCGCATGCGCTTCAATGCGGCCATCGCGCCGTACACGCCGCCGAGGTAGGTGACCTCGGTGACCCGCTTGAATTCGTCGACGCCGATCTCATCCACCGGCGCGAACACCGTGACCATCGCGTTGTTGACCCAAACGTCGATCGGCCCGAGCTCGTGCTCGGCCCGCTCGGCCGCACTGTCCAGCGCCTGCGCATCGGCGACATCCAGCGCGATCGAAATCGCGGTGCCGCCGCCCATCTCGATTTCGCGCCGCGCGGCATCCAGGCCGGCTTGCCCGCGCGCGATCAGCGCAAGCTTGGCGCCTTCACGCGCGAACGCGCGCGCGGTCGCGCGACCCACGCCGGCCGAGGCGCCAGTGATCACGATCACCTTGTTTCTGAACTTGCCTTGGCTCTTCCGTACGTGTGCGTCCAATGTACTCATAATGTTCTTCTCCGCTCGATTCAATGTAGGGCGGGAGCAGCCGCGCAGCGGCGTATCCCGCCGTGGGATCGTGGAAATGGCGGGATACGCTGCGCTCCTCCCGCCCTACGCGTGTGCGTTTCTTCGATGCGCAATTCCGGACTGTGACGCGTCAAGGCAACACTCATAGTTCACCCCGCGCGGCAAGCTGCTTGATGCGATCACCCGTGCGGCAGGCGATCGCCTGGATCGTGAGCGACGGGTTGACCCCGCCGACGGTCGGGAACACCGAGCCATCACAAACCCACAAATTCGGAATGTCCCAACTGCGGCAATCGGCGTTCACCACGCTCGTTTCCGGGTCGTCGCCCATGCGTGCGGTGCCGTTCAAATGGCAGGTATCGTCCTCCTCGGCCCAGATGTTGCGCGCGCCGATCGCATCGAGGCTGCGCGTCATGAAATCGATCGAATGCCTGACCAGCGCCTTGTCGTTGTCGCACAACGAAAACGTCACGCGCGCGACGGGCAAGCCGTATTGATCTTTTTCGTCGGCCAGCGTGACGCGGTTGCGTTCCTGCGGCAGCGTTTCGCCGACGATCTTGAAGCCCGCCTGGTGGTTGTACTGCTGCATCTCGCGCAGCAGCGCATCGCCCCATAGATCGTGGTTGCCGGCCTGCGTGGAAGCCCATGCCTGGGGCAGCGGACCTTGAGACATGAAGGCGTAGCCGCCGAAAAAATCCTTGCCTTCGTCGCAGTAATTCCAGTGCTCCGTCAGCGTCAGCGAAGGCGGACCCTTGTACCAGCGGATCTCGTCGGGCATCACGCCGTACACGCCCTGGTTGGTCTGCGTCATCAGGTTCTTGCCGACCAGTCCGGAGCTGTTCGCAAGCCCGGCGGGGTGCCGCGCATCGGCCGAGTTAAGCAGCAGCCGCGGCGTTTCGATCGCGTAACCGGCCACCACCACGTTGCGCGCGCGCTGGAAGCGCCAGCGCCCTTCGCGCTGGTAGTGCACGCCGGTCGCGCGCTCGCGGTCGTTCACCTCGACGCGGCCCACCATCGCGAGGTCGCGGATTTCCGCGCCCGCCTTCACCGCGCGCGGAATCCACGTGACCAGCGCGCTCTGCTTGGCGTTGGTCGCGCAACCGGTGACGCAGAACCCGCGATACACGCAGGGGTGCGCCAGCCCGCGCGGTGCCGAAAGCGTGGCCAGCGGCGTTTCGGTCCACGCGATGCCCATCGCCTCGCACGCCTGCGCCAGCACCCAACCGGCCGCGTTCACTTCATGCGCGCGGTACGGATAGCGCGGGCGCTTCGGACCCCACGGATACGTGACCGGGCCGGATATCTTCAGTGACTGCTCGACCTCGCCGTAGTAGTGCCACATCTCGCGCCAGTCGAGCGGCCAGTCGGCGCCGTAGCCGAGCAGCGTGCGGCACTTGAACCATTCGGGACGAAACCTGAGCGACACCATCGCGAAGTGCACGGTGGAACCACCGACCGACTTGCCGCTGTTGTTGCTGCCGAGCTTCAGTGGATTGTCGCCGTCGCAGATGCGCTCGTCGGTCCAGAACAGTTTTTCCTGATGCGTTTCGTCCGACGCGAATTCTTCGAGCGGACGCCACCACGCACCGGCGTCCAGCGCGACCACCGAAAACCCGGCTTCGGCCAGCTTGCACGCCAGCGTGCCGCCGCCCGCGCCGGTGCCGACAATCACGAAGTCGACCCGCTCGTCATCGCGGTATTCGCGCATCGGCATCCAGCCGCCGACCCGCAGCGGGTCGGGCGCGCGGCCGTTCTTGCCGCGCGGGGTGTGCAGGGCGTCATGCAATCCTTTCATCGGTCTTGCTCGCCGGCGCCGGATCGTCGTGGTACGCCTCTGCCGCTTCCCAAGGATCGCGCCGATTGAAATACATCCGCACGTAGCCGCGCGGGCTGGCCGGGCCGCCGAAGCCGATTTCGTTCCACGCGGTCGGGTGCGCGTAATACGCGGCGAGGATGTCGTGCGTGACGCGCTCGCGAAAGAACACTTTGCACGGCATGCCGCCCCATTCAGGACCGTCGAGCTTGCCGTCGTGCATGTCCTTGAGCAGCGCATCGCGTGCAGCATCGGCGAGCAGATGGAACGGCGCGCCGGCGCGGGCCTGCGCGGCGGCATCCAACGCGGCCAGTCCGCGCCGCCAGGCTTCGCGCAACGGCGGCAGCCGCGCATCGCGATAACCGTCGCGATGATCCTTCGCGAGTTTGCGATCGACCATCGCGGCGATCGGCACCTGCATACTTCGAGGCGCCCGCTGCGGCACGATGCCGTCGCAGATCGCGCGCAAGGTCAGCCATTGATGCTGGTCGAGGAACTTCGGCGCGTCGACGATCGCAAGGCGCGCATCCATCACCCGGCGTGTCGCGTCGTTCCATGACGGCGTGTCGCGCTTGGCCAGCACGTCGTAACCGGGGAAACGCTCAGGCACGCGGATGCTCCTCGATCAGGCCCAGCGCCGCCAGCCCCGCCAGCGCGAGCCCGGTGAAACTCGGCGGCGCGGGAATGGGCGGACCGTTGAGGATGTTCTGCGACCAGTTGCGCCAGCCGCCCATGTTCCGGCTCACGCCGA
>DAIUEL010000020.1:0-23016 GCA_036845145.1 Rhodanobacteraceae bacterium
CGCTGGCGATGATGGACGCGGGCGTGCCGCTGTCGGCGCCGGTCGCGGGCATCGCAATGGGCCTGGTGAAGGAAGGCGAAGACTTCGTGGTGCTGTCAGACATCCTCGGCGACGAGGATCATCTCGGCGACATGGATTTCAAGGTGGCCGGCACCGCGGAAGGCGTGTCCGCGCTGCAGATGGACATCAAGATCGACGGCATCACCGAGGAAATCATGCGCACTGCACTTCAGCAGGCGCATCGCGGCCGCATGCACATCCTCGGCGAAATGGCGAAAGCGATCTCGACGCCGCGTGGCGAGATGAGTGAGTACGCGCCGCGTCTGCTCACCATCAAGATCCATCCGGACAAGATCCGCGAAGTGATCGGCAAGGGCGGTGCCACCATCCGCTCGATCACCGAGGAAACCGGCACCACCATCGACATCAACGACGACGGCACCGTGGTGATCGCTTCGGTCAACCGCGAAGCCGCCGATGCGGCCAAGCATCGCATCGAGCAGATCGTGGCCGACGTCGAGCCGGGCCGCATCTACGAAGGCAAGGTCGTCAAGTTGATGGACTTCGGTGCGTTCGTCACCATCCTGCCCGGCAAGGACGGACTGGTGCACGTGTCGCAGATCTCCAACGAGCGTGTCGAGAAGGTTTCCGACAAGCTCAAGGAAGGCGACGTGGTCAAGGTCAAGGTGCTGGAAGTCGACAAGCAGGGCCGCATCCGGTTGTCGATGAAGGCGGTGACCGAGGAAGAAGCCGCGAGCGTCTGACGACTCTTGTCGTCATCCCGGCGAAAGCCGGGGGCCATCTGCTCTTCGTCATCCGGAAAATGGGTTTCGACTTGCACTGGAAAGACGTTGGAAAAAACGGGCCTGATGGCCCGTTTTTTTTCATCATCGCCGACCATCATGCCGGTGGTCGCAGGCGGCTTTTGTTGTGGCGATCTTGGGAGGTCATTGACGAATATCGATCTTCCTCGTACCGGCGAAAGCTGGAACCCAGTGACTGCGACTGCGCAACACGAAACGCAAAGGCGCTGGGTCCCGGATATCGCTTTGCCATTCCGGGACGACGAGCAAAAACAGAGCTCCGTTGCCTGTCTGCGCGCCAGCCTGAATCACGTGCCCGGCGGCTCTTTCGCTTTTTCGGGAAACGGGTAGACTCCAGCCGACGGGCGACGCCGGCGATCCGGCGCACCCGCGGACGGCAGGAGGCGTGGCGTGCAACCCACCGATATCCGCAATCCGCAGTATTTCCACAAGGTGGTGGACTGCCAGTGGGCGTGCCCGGCGCACACGCGAGTGCCCGAATACATCCGCCTGATCGCGGCCGGCCGCTACGACGATGCTTACCTCCTGAACTGGGATTCCAACGTGTTTCCCGGCATTTTGGGGCGCACCTGCGACCGTCCCTGCGAACCCGCCTGTCGGCGCGGACGCGTCGAGGAATCGAATGGCGAAAAGCCCGAACCCGTCGCGATCTGCCGCCTGAAACGCGTCGCCGCCGATAACCGCAGCGACGGCATCGAAGCGCGCATGCGTTCGCGCCTGCCCGGGCGCATTCCCGGTGCAGAACGATTCCGGATTGCCTGCGTGGGCGCCGGACCCTCGTCCCTTGCACTCGCGCGCGATCTCGCGCCGTTGGGTTACAACGTCACGATTTTCGAAGCCGACGCCAAGGGCGGCGGCTTCATGCGTACCCAAGTGCCGAGGTTTCGTTTGCCCGAACGCGTGATCGACGAGGAGGTCGGCTACATCCTCGACCTCGGCGTCGAACTGGTCGGCAACCGTCGCATCGATTCATTGCGCAATCTGCTGGATGAAAACTTCGATGCGGTGTTCGTTGGCTGCGGCGCACCACGCGGGCGCGATCTGCATGTTGCCGGACGCGAGGAGAACACCGACAAGATCCACGTCGGCATCGAGTGGCTGGCTTCCGTCTATTTCGGCCACGTCAAGCAAGTCGGCAAGCGCGTGATCGTCCTGGGCGGTGGCAATACCGCGATGGATTGCTGCCGCAGCGCGCGCCGGCTCGGTGGCGACGACGTCAAGGTGGTCGTGCGTTCCGGCTACGAAGAAATGAAGGCCAGCCCGTGGGAAAAGGAAGACGCCGAACACGAGGGCGTCGAAATCCTGAACTGGCTGAATCCGAAATCGTTCGTGTACGAAAACGGCAAGCTCACGGGCATGTGGTTCACGCCGACGCGCGCCGAGCACGACGCCAATGGCAGGCGCAAGCTGCTGGCGAGCGGCGAACCGGATCGCTTCTTCGAATGCGACGAAGTGCTGATCGCAGTGGGGCAGGAGAACGCCTTCCCATGGATCGAGCGTGACCTGGGTATCGAATTCGACGAATGGGGCATGCCGAAACTCGACAAGCTCACCATGCAATCCACGAATCCCAAGGTATTCTTCGGTGGCGACGCGGCGTTCGGCCCCAAGAACATCATCTGGGCGGTCGAGCACGGCCATCAGGCCGCGGCGTCGATTCACAATTTCCTGCAGGGCGAGGACGTGCGCAAGCGGCCGCCGCCGTTGACCAATCTCGTGTCCCAGAAGATGGGCATCCACGAATGGAGCTACGACAACGACATTTCTCCGGATGAGCGCTACGTGGTGCCGTGGGCGTCGAAAGAGAAAACGCTGAAGAGCATCAAGCAGGAAGTCGAGCTCGGTTTCGATGTCCAGACGGCCTGGAAGGAAGCGCAGCGATGCCTCAACTGCGACGTGCAGACCGTGTTCTCGAAGGATGCCTGCATCGAGTGCGACGCCTGTGTGGATGTGTGCCCGATGGATTGCATCACCTTCACGCAAAACGGTGATGAATCCGAGTTGCGCGAGCGACTGACCGCCCCGGCGAAAAACAACGAGCAGGATTTGTACGTGTCGGGGCCAGTCAAGACTGGCCGCGTGATGGTGAAGGACGAGGACGTCTGCCTGCATTGCGGGTTGTGCGCCGAGCGTTGCCCGACAGGCGCGTGGGACATGCGGCGGTTCCTGTTCGCCGAATCCTATGCGGGGCGGGGCGAGGATTATTCCGCGAACCCGGTGCGCAAGAAGGTGGCGGCATGACGCCGATCGAAGCCACCAACGACTTCGTCGTCAAATTCGCAAACATCAACGGTTCGGGTTCGGCTTCAGCCAACGAGCTGTTCGCCAAGTGCATCCTGCGTATGGGCGTGCCGGTCAGCCCGCGCAATATCTTCCCCTCCAACATCCAGGGCTTGCCGACCTGGTATGAGGTCCGCGTATCGGAGCAGGGCTGGCTCGGGCGGCGCGGCGGTTACGACCTCTTGGTCGCGATGAATCCGCAAACCTGGGACGAGGACGTCAAGGGTCTCGCGCCCGGCGGTTGTCTGTTTTACGACAATTCGAAACCGCTACCCAAGTTCAAGTTCCGCGACGACGTCACCACCATCGGCGTACCGCTGACGGACATTGCCAACCAGACCTGGGACGACCCGCGCCAGCGGCAACTGTTCAAGAACATCATGTACCTCGGCGCGCTGTCGGTGCTGCTCGGCATCGACCGTGACGTGATCGTGACGCTGATCGGCGAGCAGTACAAGGGCAAGCAGGCGTTGCTGGAACCCAACGTACACGCGCTCGATCTCGGGCGCGCATACGCATCGCAGCACGTCCAGCCCATCGGACTCAAGATCGAACGCCGCGACAACGTGGGCGATCGCATCTTCGTCGACGGCAACAGCGCCGCCGCGCTCGGTATGGTCTACGGCGGCGCCACGGTGTGCGCGTGGTATCCGATCACGCCGTCATCCTCGTTGGCGGAAGCGTTCCAGAAATATTGCGCGAAGCTGCGCGTGGACAAGGACACCGGCAAGCACAACTACGCGATCGTGCAGGCCGAGGATGAGATCGCATCAGTCGGCATCGTCACCGGCGCCGGCTGGAATGGCGCACGTGCATTCACGGCGACATCCGGCCCCGGCATCTCGCTGATGAACGAAATCATCGGACTCGCGTATTTCGCCGAGATCCCCATAACCCTGGTCGACGTGCAGCGCGGTGGCCCGTCCACCGGCATGCCGACCCGCACCCAGCAGTCGGACGTGATGTTTTGCGCGCACGCTTCGCACGGCGACACCAACCACGTGCTGTTGTTTCCCGAGGATCCATACGAGTGCTTCGAGCTCGCTGCCCAGGCGCTCGATCTTGCCGATCGACTGCAGACGCCGGTGTTCGTGATGAGCGACCTCGACATCGGCATGAACCATCGCCTGTGCAAGCCGTTCGAGTGGGATGATGCAAGGCGGTACGATCGCGGCAAGGTGCTGACGGCCGAGGAACTCGAGGCAGGCAAGGCGTTCGGTCGCTATCGCGACGTGGATGGCGATGGCATCCCGTATCGCACCTATCCCGGCGCGCACCCGAGCCGGGGCAGTTTCTTCACGCGCGGCACCAGCAAGAACGCCGACGCCAAATATTCGGAAAAAGGCGAGGACTACATCGAGAACATGCAGCGCCTGCAGCGCAAGCTGGAAACCGCGAAGGCGCTATTGCCGCAGCCGGTGCTGCACAAGGCGCCGCATCCCGCGCGGCACGGGGCGATCTATTTCGGTTCCACGTCGCCGTCGATGGCGGAGGCCATCGACAAGCTCGATGCCGACGGGATGCACATCGATGCGTTGCGGGTGCGCGGCTATCCGTTTGCGGATTCGGTGCGCGCGTTCGTCGAAACCCATGAGCGGGTGTTCGTGGTCGAGCAGAATCGCGATGGCCAGTTGCGTTCGCTGCTGATCGAGCAGTTCGAAATCGATCCCGCGCGGTTGATTCCGATCCTGCACTTTGACGGCACGCCGATCACCGCGCGTTTCATCGCCCGTGCGATCGGCGAACGGATGGGCAAGGCGGAAGTGATGGCGCTGCGTGGCGGCAAGGTGGCTTAGCTTTTCCTTCTCCCTCCGGGAGAAGGTGGCGCGAAGCGCCGGACGAGGGTCCGGGTCTTCGCACTTGACAGCCTGGATGCGAGTTTCGATCGATGAGACTTCCCGAAGCCTAACCCCAACCCCCGGTGGGAGAAGGGCTCAACGCGGTAACTCACCATGACCTACCTCCCCAAACCCAAACTCCACCACCCGTCGTTGCAACGGAACGCGGTGGGTTTCACGCGTCGCGACTACGAAGGCGCGATTTCGACCCTGTGCGCCGGCTGCGGCCACGATTCGATTTCTGCCGCGATCATCCAGGCTTGCTGGGAGCTGGACATCGAACCGCACCGCGTCGCCAAGATTTCCGGGATCGGATGCAGCAGCAAGACGCCGACGTATTTCCTGTCGGCTTCGCACGGCTTCAATGCCGTACATGGTCGGATGCCATCTGTGCTGACGGGCGCCAATCTCGCCAACCGCGAGTTGCTGTATCTCGGCATCTCGGGCGACGGCGATTCCGCGTCCATCGGCATCGGCCAGTTCGTGCACGCGATCCGGCGCGGCGTGGACATGGTTTACATCGTCGAGAACAACGGCGTGTACGGACTGACCAAGGGCCAGTTCTCGGCCACGGCGGACGCGGGCAGCAAATCCAAGAAGGGTGCGATCAACAGCGATGCCCCGGTGGACATGGTCGGGATGGCTCTGCAACTCGGCGCGAGTTTCGTCGCCCGCAGTTTCTCCGGCGACAAGACGCAACTGGTGCCGATCCTGAAAGCTGCGATGAGCCACAAGGGCGCGTCGTTCGTGGACGTGCTGAGTCCGTGCGTCGCATTCAACAACCACGACGGCAGCACCAAGAGCTACGACTACGTGCGCGAGCACAACCACGCGTTGTGCCGGATGGATTTCATATCAAAGCGCGAGGAAATCACGATCGAATATCCGGCCGGCGAAGTGCGCGAGGTGCGCCAGCACGACGGCAGCGTGTTGCGACTGCGCAAGTTGCCGGAGTCGCACGATACCGGCGACCGCGTCGCGGCGATGAATTACCTCCACGCCTGCCAGGCGCGCGGCGAAATCGTCACCGGCTTGTTGTACGTCGATCCCGAGGCGCCCGACCTGCACGCGCATCTGGAAACCGCGCCGGTACCGTTCAACACCTTGGGCGAAAGGCAACTCTGTCCCGGTGCGGCGACGCTCGCGAGGATCAACGCCGGCCTGCGCTGAACTCGACGATAGATGAATCCGGGTGACCGTGACGGGGGTCCCTGTGCCGTCACTGGCCATTCACGCGCGGGTGATCGCGGACGTGGCACCGTGTAGACGTGACCGACAGAAACAAGCGGCGGCTGGATCTTCACCTCGATCGCTGGCAGCGACTGCTTCCGCGTTGGGCGGCTCGCGGCCTGCGCTGGCTGCGCAAGCCCTCGGCGCGATGGCTGCGGATTCCCATCGGGCTGTTGCTCGTATTGTGCGGACTTTTCGGCTTCCTGCCGGTGCTGGGTTTCTGGATGCTGATTCCCGGCTTGTTGCTGCTGTCGCTGGACCTTCCCTTCCTGCGACTGCCGATGCGCGTCATGATCGTTCGAACGCGTCATGGATTTCGCCGCCTGCGCCGGCTGTACCGGGCTCGCGGCGACTGAAGCTCGAGCCGTTTTGTTGCAGTGCAGCATGAGCACGACTACCATACGTGGACACGAATCCGGAGAACACCCTCATGGCCAACGGCCCTGGCTCGACACGCGCGCAAGAGGACTGGCAAGCGCTTTCGCAGCAGTACTGGAACGCATGGACCGAAGCCACGCGCAACGCGTTCGGTGCAGCCGCCGATACCACGACCGCAGGCAAGACGCCTTGGCACGAGGGCCTGGAGCAGTGGTCACGGATGTTCGATGCCGGCAAGGTTCAGGGCGCGCAGCACGAAGTCGTCGAGCGGCTGCTCGCCGGTGCCCGCAGCTATTTCGCCCTGCTGCAGTCGCTGGCCGAGAAGGGCGCGAAGGGCGAGGCCGATCCGCAGGCTTGGTCCAATGCGGTGCGACAGTCTTTCAATTTCCCGGGTGCCGATGCCGCGCTGCTCGACAATCCCCTTGCCCGCGCACTGCGCGAATTGACGGGGCAGGGCGCCAGGGGTTTCGAGCAGATGATGGAGAGCCTGAAGCCCGCTATGACCGAGGCCCGAGCGCTTCTGGACCTTCCGGCATTCGGTTACGCCCGCGAGCATCAGGAACATTACCAGCAGATGGCGAAGGCCTGGCTGGATTACCAGCAGGAAACCAATCGTTACAACGCGCTGATCGCCCGCGCCAGCCGGCGCGCGTTCGAAGTGTTCGAGGACAAGCTGGCCGAGCGCGGCGAGCCGGGCCGGCAGATCGATTCCGTGCGCGGCCTGTACGACCTCTGGGTGGATGCGGCCGAGGACGCTTACGCCGAAGTCGCGTCGTCCCCGGAATTTCGCGAAGTCTATGGGGCGTTGGTGAACGCGCAGATGCGGGTGCGCCGGAACGTGCAAAGCGAAGTGGAGCGCGTCGCGGTGAATTTCGGCATGCCGACCCGCACCGAGATCGACAGCATGGGCAAGCGCCTGCATGCGTTGCACCGTGACGCCAAGAATCAGGCCGAGATACTTCCCGGCCTGGTGGCCGAAGTCGCCGCGCTGCGTGCCGAAGTTGAACGCCTGAAAGCCGGTGGCGCCGCGAAGAAATCCGCGCGCAAGGCGCCCCGCAAGCCCGCCAAGACGGCCGCCAAGGAGTAATCGCGATGGAACCCATCCGCATCGACCCGAAGCGTGCGCTGGACGAAGCCATGCGCGCCCAGCAGAAACTCGCGGCCAGCTTCAAAACGTTGCGCGAGGTCGAGGACGTCGACTACGGCGCCACCGACAAGGAAGCGATTTACCGCGAAGACAAGGTCGTCGTCTATCGCTACAAGGGCAAGGGCAAGCCGACTGCGAAAGCGCCGATCCTGATCTGCTACGCGCTGGTCAATCGCCCGTACATGGTGGACCTGCAGGACGACCGCTCGCTGGTGAAGAACCTGCTCGCGCTGGGCGAGGACGTCTACATCATCGACTGGGGCTATCCGGACGGCGCCGACCGCTGGCTGACGCTGGACGATTACATCAACGGCTACATCCGCCGCAGCGTCGCTGCGGTTGCGAAGCATGCCGGCGTCGAGAAGATCAACCTGCTCGGCATCTGCCAGGGCGGGGCGTTCTCGTTGTGCTTCACCGCGTTGCATCAGGACAAGTTGCAGAACCTGATCACGATGGTGACGCCGGTCGATTTCCACACCAAGGAAAACATGCTGTCGCACTGGACCCGCGACATGGACGTGGACCTGTTCGTCGACACGCTGGGCAACGTGCCGGCGGACCTGATGAACTGGTGCTACCTCACGCTGAAACCGGTGCGCCTGAACCAGCAGAAGTACGTCGCGATGCTGGACATCCTCGACGACAAGGTGGAACTCGAAAACTTCCTGCGCATGGAGAAGTGGATCTTCGATTCGCCCGACCAGGCCGGCGAAGCGTTTCGCGAATTCATCCGTGACTTCTATCAGGGCAACAAGCTGGTGAAGGGCGGGCTGGAGATCGGCGGCAAGGCGATCAGCCTCAAGGACATCACGATTCCGGTTCTGAACATCTTCGCCGAACAGGATCACCTGGTGCCCCCGTCGGCGTCACGCCCGCTGGGCGAACACATCGGTACCAAGGATTACACCCAGCTCGCGTTCAAGGGCGGCCACATCGGCATCTACGTGTCCGGTCGCGCACAGCGCGAAGTGCCGCCGGCGATCCACGAGTGGCTGGCCAAACGCACGAGGTAGGGCGGGAGGAGCGAAGCGCACCCCGCCGACGAATCCAGCTACGGCGCATCGGCATCCTTCGCGGCCACGCTGCCCGGCGGGTTGGCCCGGCCCTTAGAAAAAAGGCGGCAGCCGGCACATTGCTGTCGTCAGGCTAGAATCCCGGGCATGAACACAGCACGTCCACTTCGCCGCTCCCGCCGCGACCGCATGATCGCCGGCGTGGTCGGCGGTCTGGCCGATTACTTCGGCATCGATCCCGGACTCGCCCGGATCATCTATGTGCTGGTGTCGATTTTCTCGGCGGCGTTCCCCGGTATCGTCGTTTACATCATCCTGTGGATCCTGATTCCGCAGGAAGATTGACCGTTGCCGGTTGCACTCATGTCGCGGGTCCGGCTTCTTCGTTCCGGCAGACGTGCGGCCGCACTTCCGGGCACGATGCTCACTGACCATGCGTTTTCAGCGGCCCACGCACCCTGCATGCGGTCGCGCCCCAGGAATGATCGAGCGCATGATGCCGGACGGCGAACATTGCGGCGTAAGTCACGGCACGCATGCTAGGCTTCCGCGATTGCACGGACATGCCCATGGAACACGCCGAATCGCCGCAGCCTTCCGATCACGACACCATACGCGCGGTGCAATGGCGTGACGATTGCCTGCGCCTGCTGGACCAGCGCAAGCTGCCTTTCGACGAGGCGTGGGTGGATTGCCGCGACGCCAGCGAGGTGGCAGAGGCGATCCACGATCTGGTCGTGCGCGGCGCGCCGGCGATCGGGATCACGGCGGCATGGGGCGTCGTGCTGGCGGCGCAACGGGGCGATGATCTCGATGCCACGATGGCGACGTTGCGCGCGGCACGTCCGACCGCGGTGAACTTGATGTGGGCGCTCGATCGCATGCGCGCGTGCATCGATGGGCGCGCCGATGCCGAATCGCTGGCCCGCGAAGCGCAGGCGATCCAGGACGAAGACCTTGCGGCCAATCGCGCGATGGGTGCGATGGGCGCGGCATTGATCCAGCCGGAAAGTGGCGTGCTCACGCATTGCAATACGGGCTCGCTTGCGACGGCCGGGTTCGGCACCGCATTGGGCGTGATCCGGGCGGGCTATGAATCAGGAAACATCGCGCGCGTATTCGCCGACGAGACGCGGCCGTGGTTACAGGGCGCGCGCCTGACGATGTGGGAACTGCAGCGCGACGGCATCCCCGCCACGCTGATCGCCGATTCGGCGGCATCGCACCTGATGAGGGCAGGCGAGGTGCAATGGGTGATCGTGGGCGCCGACCGCATCGCCGCCAATGGCGACACCGCGAACAAGATCGGTACCTACCAGCTCGCGATCGCCGCGAAGTACCACGGCGTCAAGTTCATGGTGGTCGCCCCGTCGACGACCGTCGACATGGCCACGCCATCGGGCGAGGCCATCCACATCGAACTGCGCGACCCGCTGGAACTGCTCAGTCATGCCGGGCAGCGCACCGTGGCCGAAAACGCGCAGGCATGGAATCCGGTGTTCGACGTGACGCCGCACGAACTGATCGACGTGCTGGTGACCGAGCGCGGCGTGATCGAACGCCCGGATGCTGCGGCGCTGCGCGCGATGTTCGGGGCTTCGGGCCCGCGCTGAAATGTGGCATCTGCCGAAGCAGCTCGCATGGTTCGGTGTCGGCGGCTTCATCGGCTTCATCGTCGATGCCGGTATCGTGCAGTTGCTGGTGAGCAAGTTCGGCGTCGATCCCTATGTTGGACGACTGTTCTCGTTCCTGTGCGCGGCGACCGCGACGTGGGCGTTCAATCGACAGTTCACGTTCCATGAGCGCGGCGACTACACGTTGTTCGGCGAATGGTCGCGCTATCTCGTCGCGATGTCGGCCGGGTTCGCGATCAATTACGTGGCCTACGCGCTGGCCGTGCACTACTCGGAATTCGTGCGCGCCTGGCCGTCCGTCGGCGTCGCAATCGGGTCGGTGCCGGGGTCGGCGGCCAATTTCCTGGGCGCCCGCCAGTGGGTATTTTCCGGGTCGGGGAAACGCGGTTCCCCCGGGGACGTGAAGGAGCGCAAAAACAAGCCGTAAGTTCGCGTCGCTGCAGGCATTTTTTGGACTGTTTCAGCGCCGGATGTGGTACAATTTCAGGGTTGATTTCCAGGCGCGGGCGGCGTTTCGGACCCGCGCCTTTTCCATTCTCGAGAACAGGGAAACAAGCGAATGGCGGAACCGGCCAGTGAAGTAATTCGCGTCAATATCGAAGACGAAATGCGCCAGAGCTATCTCGA
Source organism: Rhodanobacteraceae bacterium (assembly GCA_036845145.1). Taxonomy (GTDB): domain Bacteria; phylum Pseudomonadota; class Gammaproteobacteria; order Xanthomonadales; family Rhodanobacteraceae; genus 66-474. The sequence goes on from DAIUEL010000020.1 coordinate 10,972, forward strand.
TTACGCGATGAGCGTGATCGTGGGCCGCGCGCTTCCCGACGTGCGCGATGGATTGAAGCCGGTGCACCGCCGCGTGCTGTTCGCGATGAACGAACTGGGCAACGCCTGGAACAAGTCGTACAAGAAATCCGCGCGCGTGGTCGGCGACGTGATCGGCAAATACCATCCGCACGGCGACTCGTCGGTGTACGACGCGATCGTGCGCATGGCGCAGCCGTTCAGCTTGCGCTACATGCTGGTGGACGGCCAGGGCAACTTCGGCTCGGTGGACGGCGACAGCCCCGCCGCGATGCGTTACACCGAGGTGCGCATGGCGCGCCTCACGCACGAGCTTTTGGCCGACATCGACAAGGAAACCGTCGACTTCGGGCCCAACTACGACGAGAGCGAACAGGAGCCGCTGGTTCTGCCGACCCGCGTTCCGAATCTGCTGGTCAATGGCTCCGCCGGCATCGCGGTCGGCATGGCCACCAATGTGCCTCCGCACAACATGGGCGAGGTGATCGACGCCACCATCGCGTTGATTGACAACCCCGATCTCACGATCGACGACCTGATGCAGCACGTGCCGGGGCCCGACTTTCCGACCGCCGGCATCATCAACGGCGCGGCCGGTATCGTGCAGGCGTATCGCACCGGCCGCGGCCGGCTGCTGGTGCGCGCGAAGACCGAAATCGAAACCAGCGAGCACGGTCACGAAGCCATCATCGCGACCGAAATCCCGTACCAGGTCAACAAGGCGCGGCTGATCGAGAAGATCGCCGAACTGGTCAAGGAAAAGAAACTCGAAGGCATCAGCGGCCTGCGCGACGAATCCGACAAGGACGGCATGCGCGTGGTGATCGAGGTGCGCCGCGACGCAGCCGCCGAGGTGGTGCTGAACAACCTGTTCCAGCAGACCCAGTTGCAGGTGACCTTCGGCATCAACATGGTGGCGCTGGTCGATGGCCAGCCGCGCCTGTTGAACCTCAAGGAAATCCTCGAGCACTTCATCCGCCACCGCCGTGAAGTCGTCACCCGCCGCACCATTTTCGATTTGCGCAAGGCGCGCGCACGCGCGCACGTGCTGGAAGGCCTGACCGTCGCGCTGGCCAACATCGACGCGATGATCGAACTGATCAAGACGTCCCAATCGCCGCAAGTCGCGCGCGAACGCATGCTCGCCCGCAAGTGGGAACCGGGCATGGTGCGGGCGCTGCTCGCGGCGGCAGGCGACACGGCATCGCGTCCGGAAGACCTCGATCCGCGCGCCGGACTCAAGCAGGACGGCTACCAGTTGTCGGAAATCCAGGCCAAGGAAATCCTGGAAATGCGCCTGCATCGCCTCACCGGCCTGGAACAGGACAAGCTCACCGACGAATACAAACAACTGCTCGAAACCATCCGCGGCCTGATCGCGATCCTCGAGGATCCCGACAAGCTGATGGCGGTGATCCGCGGCGAATTGGTCGAGATGAAGGATCTGTACGGCGATGCGCGCCGCACCGAGATCCTGCACACGCAGGAAGACCTGGAAACGCTGGACCTGATCGCCGAAGAGGACGTGGTCGTCACGTTGTCGCACACCGGCTACGTCAAGCGCCAGACGCTCGACACCTATCGCGCGCAGAAGCGCGGCGGCAAGGGCCGTTCGGCGACCAACATGAAGGACGAGGACTTCGTCGAAAAGCTGTGGATCGTCAACACCCACGACACGCTGCTCACCTTCACCAGCAACGGGCGCGTGTACTGGCTGGACGTGTACCGGATTCCGGAAGCCGGTCCCGGCGCACGCGGTCGCCCGATCGTCAACCTGTTGCCTTTGGGCGAGGACGAGAAGGTGCAGGCAGTGCTGCCCGTGCGCGAGTACGCGGACGACCGTTTCGTGTTCTTCGCGACGCGCGACGGCACGGTCAAGAAAACCCCGCTGAAGGAATTCGAATTCCAGTTGCAGAAGGGCAAGCTCGCGATCGGACTGGACGAGGGCGACGGCTTGGTCGAAGCCGAACTCACCGACGGCAACTGCGACGTGCTGTTGTTCGCATCCAGCGGCAAGGCCGCGCGCTTCGCCGGCCACGAAGTGCGCCCGATGGGCCGCACGGCCTATGGCGTGCGCGGCATGCGCCTCACGGACGATGCGCACGTGGTCTCGATGATCGTCGCCGACGCGCAAATGGAAGCCGCAGGCTGCGACGTGCTCACCGCCACCGAACGCGGTTACGGCAAGCGCACGCCGCTCTCGGATTTCCCCCGCAAGGGCCGCGGCTCGCAGGGCGTGATTGCGATCCAGTGTTCCGAACGCAACGGTGCGCTGGTTGCGGCCGTCGCCACCGACCCTCGCCACGAGCTGATGCTGATTTCCGACAAGGGCACCCTGGTGCGTACCCGTGTCGCCGAAGTCTCGCAGGTCGGCCGCAACACGCAGGGCGTCACCCTGATCCGCCTGCCCGAAGACGAAAAGCTTGTCGGCGTGGTGCGGATCGAAAATGGGGATGAGGACGAGGGTACGGAAACCAACGGCGATGGCGTCACGGAGGAGGTCGCCGCACCGGACGCATGAGGCAGGTAGGATGGGCTGACGCCGACTTCATCGGCTGAAGCCCAACGTTTTGGTGCGTTGGACTTCATTGCATTCCGCCCAACCTGCAAAAGCGTCGGGTTCGCAAAGAATGCTCGCCCGGCCTGCGTTTCCCGATCAAATCGCAGCCAGCATCGCCTCGGCGCTCGACACCCGGAACTCGCCGGGTGCCTCCACGTGCAGCACTTTCACCACGCCGTCATCGGCGTACAGCGCGAAGCGTCTCGAGCGCATGCCCATCCCGTACTTGCTGGAATCGGATTCCAGGCCCAGCGCCTTGGCAAAATCGCCGTTGCCGTCGGCCAACATCAGCATGCCTTCGGGCACGTTGCGGTGCTGCGCCCAAGCCTGCATCACGAACGCATCATTGACGGCCATGCAGGCGACATCGACACCACGCTTCCTGAAATCCTCGTAGTGATCGACGTAGCCCGGCAGATGACGTTCCGAGCAGGTGGGCGTGAACGCGCCGGGCACCGCGAACAGCACGACTTTCCTGCCCTTGAAGATGTCGTCGGTGGTGAGCGGTTTAACGCCGTCGCGCAGGATGGCGAAGGTGGCGGCAGGCAGGCGGTCGCCGATCTGGATGGTCATGGCGGTTTCCGTTCGGATGATCCGCCATCGTACTCCGGCGCTCCCCAAAAGGCCGTTCCGGCGCTCTTGAAACCCGTGGGGCTGTCCCTATCTAAACCTGCATGAGGCCGTCAGTGGCCGAGATGCAGCGAAAGGAGCCAACACATGAACCATCTGAACCGTTATCGGCAATGGGGCGGTTACCCCGTGAATCGCGAGTTTCGCCAAATGCTGGACCGCTTTTTCGATACCGAAGAGGGTAGCGATCAATCCAACGTGGTCACCAGCGAATGGGCGCCCCGCGTGGACATTTGTGAGGAAGACAAGCGCTTCGTGATCGAGGCTGATATCCCGGGCGTCGACCCCAAGGACATCGAAATCAACATGGACAAGGGGGTGTTGTCGATCCGGGGCGAGCGCAAGAGCGAACGCAAGGTCGAGGATGAACACTACACGCGCATCGAGCGTTCGCGTGGCGTGTTCCATCGCCGTTTCGCGTTGCCCGACAGCGCTGATCCGCAGGGCATCAGCGCCAAGGGCAAGCACGGGGTGCTGGAGATTTCCATTCCCAAACGGCCCGAAACCACGCCGCGCAAGATCGACATCGAAGTCGAGTAGCGCGGGCCCGGCGCAGGGGATCCGTGCGCCGGTGCGTCATAATCGTCACCCGCGGCGGCATTTGTCGCCGCGGGTTCTCGTGTTGATCTTGGGGGCATGAATGGAGTTTCAGGATTACTACCAGACCCTCGGCGTGAAACAGGGCGCCGGCGACGACGAGATCAAGGCTGCCTACCGCAAACTCGCGCGCAAGTACCACCCCGACAAGAACAAGGAAGCGGGTGCCGAGGACAAATTCAAGGCCATCAGCGAAGCCTACGAGGTTTTGCACGACAAGCAGAAGCGCGCAGCCTACGACAACGTGCGCGCGGGTGGCGGCTATCGTGCCGGCGACAACTTCCGGCCGCCGCCGGGCTGGCAACAGCAGGCGCCGGGCGGCTTCGAATTCCGCGACTTCGGCGGCGGCGACGCCGGCGGCTTCAGCGATTTCTTCGAATCATTGTTCGGCGGTCGCGGTGGCGCGGGCCCGCGTGGGCAGCGCGGACCGATGCGTGGCAACGACGTACGCGCGGCGGTCGAGATCGATCTGCGGACAGCCTACGCTGGTGGCAAGCAACGCCTCGGCCTGCGCGACGCCAGCGGCGAGCGCACGCTGGAAGTCAACATTCCCGCCGGCATCCTGCCGGGCAAGGTGATCCGCCTCGGCGGGCAGGGTGAACCGGGTTACAGCGGCGCGCCGTCCGGGGACCTGTTGCTGGAAGTGCAGGTGCGCGACGATCCGCAATTCAAACTGCACGGCCGCGACATCGAAGTTGAAGTGCCGCTGTCGCCGTGGGAAGCCGCGCTGGGCGCGAAGGTGCCGGTGCCGACGTTGGGTGGCGACGTGGAACTGAAGATTCCCGCGGGTTCACGCAGCGGGCGCAAGCTGCGCCTGAAGGGGCGCGGCATGCCCGGCAAGACTCCGGGCGACCAGATCGTCAGCCTCGCGATCCAGATTCCGCCGGCCGACAGCGACACGGCCAAGGCGGCGTATCAGGCGTTCGAGAAAGCCTTCGACGGGTTCGATCCGCGCAGCGCCTGACCGAAGCTCACTTGCCCAAGTATTCGCCAAGCACCTTGGTGAGGTCGGCTTCGCTGACCGGCTTGGTCACATAGGCCTTCGCGCCCTGGCGCATGCCCCAGACTTTGTCGGTTTCCTGATCCTTGGTGGTCACCAGGATCACCGGGATGTGCGAAGTACCCGGGTCTTTCGAGATCGCGCGGGTCGCCTGGAAGCCGTTCAGGTTCGGCATCACCACGTCCATCAGCACGAGATCGGGTTTGTCGCGTTTGGCCGCTTCCACGCCGGCGGCGCCATCCACGGCGGTGAGCGTCTGGTGCCCCAGCTTCTCCACGAGGCGCTTCAGCCCTTCCAGTTGGGACGGCGAATCGTCGACAATCAGGATGCGTGCCATGCGAAGCTCCCCAAGCAGACTGCGGGCATTGTAGGGAACTGATGGCGAAAGCGCCACGCTTGCGGATTGCGGCGACATTCCCGGAAACTGTCGCCGGCGCGCAGGATCAAATGCTTCCGACTCAATCAGTTACACGAGATTCTTGAAAACAATTCCATCAATCGGAAGCGGCGATCCTGACCAGCGTGCGCCCGAATGAGCGACCCGCCAGCATCGCATCGAAGACGCCGGGCAGTTCGTCCAACCCGACTTCCTGCGTGCAAATGGCATCAAGGTGCGCCGGCTTCCAGTCGGATGCGAGGCGCCGCCAGACTTCATCGCGGATATCGCGCGCAGTGCCTGCGGAGGCAATGCCGAGCAGGCTGACGCCGCGGATGATGAAGGGCATTACCGTGGTGTCGAGCTTGCTGTCGGCGGCCAGCCCGATGCTGGCGACGTTGCCGTAGGGCGCGGTGCTGGCCAGCAATTGCGCGAGCCACTTGCCGCCGGCGCTGTCCACCGCCCCGCCAAAGCGCGCGGATTCGAGAGCGTGATCGCCAAGCGCGAGTTCGCGCCGGTCCAGCACCTCGCGCGCGCCGAGGGACTTCAGGAAATCGGCGCGTTCGGCTTTGCCGCTGATCGCATGCATCTCGAATCCCGCACGGCCGAAGATGTCGACAGCCAGCATGCCGACGCCACCGGTCGCGCCGGTGACCGCGATGGGGCCAAGCGCCGGCGTCTGCCGGTTGTCATGCATCCGGAACAGCGCCAGCGCGGCGGTGAATCCGGCGGTGCCGAGGATCATGCTTTCGCGAAGCGAAAGTCCCGGCGGCAGCGGAATGGTCCATTCGGCTTCGAGCCGCGCGTATTCCGCATAACCGCCGTCGCGGGTTTCCGAAAGGCCGCAACCGGTGCACAACACCGCATCGCCTTCCTTGAATTGCGGACCACTCGATTCGACCACGTGGCCCGCGACGTCGACGCCTCCGTTCAACGGGAACCGGCGCAGGATCTTGCCCTTGCCGGTGCCTGCCAGTGCGTCCTTGTAGTTGACCGAGGAGTAGGCGACCTTGATCAGCACCTCGCCGGGCGACAAACCGTCGGCGTGCATCGATTCGAGTGCGGCGCGGTAGCCGGCGTCGTCGTTGTGGATGCGAAATGCGCGAAAGGCCGGGACGGTTTGCATGATTCGGTCGGCTGACGATGAACCGTCAGGTTACTTCGCTTCGGCTGCGCGACCAAGTGAGCCCATCCATTGCGGGATCAACTGCATGAGCAAATCGTGCCACGGCGCGGCATCCTCTGGAACGCAATCGAACTCCACGAACCATTCGGCGAAGGTGCGATCACCGTCGATGATGGACGCCAACCGCAGCGTTCCGGAATATTCGATGGCAGCCGGGGCGTGCTCACCCGTGGCAGGAAAGGGGAACGGATCAAGGCCTGCATAGCTGAAAGTTCGCTTGTCGTCGGAATGCGCGGTCAGACGCTGGCGTATCCAGGTGCCGCCGTAGCAAAACCGGCGCACTGCGCCGACCTCATCGCCGTTCCTTCCGTCTTCGATTCGGCTTTCGCTGACGCCCTCGATGTATTTCGGGTAGTCGTTGAAATCGCGGACCAGATTCCAGACATGGTCGACGCGGCTGTTCAACACCGCGCTGTAATAGGACTTGTGCATGGCAACTCCTCGCGTTGGTGGAGTCGCATTTTCGGGAATGTACGCGCCGCGCCGCCATCCGGTTCTTGCGGCGCGATGACTTGCCTGGTGCAAGTTTGGGACGAAGGCATTTCAAATCGAGGCCCGGATCAGCGCACATCCATGTGCTGTCCGGGACGGACGTTTCAACATTGGATCCCGTGTCAACGGCCATCCATGGCCTGCACGGGATGAAGTCATCCCGACTTCAATTTGCCTTGTTGAGCGATCGCTTGTCCACCGACAACGCGGCTTCGTGCACTACTTCGGACAAGGTCGGGTGCGCGTGGACGATGCGCGCCAGATCTTCGGACGAGCCCTTGAATTCCATCGCGACCACGGCTTCAGCGATCAATTCCGACACCACCGGTCCGCACATGTGCACGCCGAGGATGCGGTCGGTTTCCGCGTGCGCGATCACCTTCACGAGACCTGCCGGTTCGTTCATCGCAACGGCGCGGCCGTTGGCCGCGAACGGGAAGTTGCCGGTCTTGTACGGGATGCCCGCGTCCTTGCACTGCTTTTCTGTCTTGCCTGCCCAGGCGATTTCGGGCTCGGTATAGATGACCCACGGGATCACGTCGTAGTCGACGTGCCCGGCCTTGCCGGCGATCAGTTCGGCGACCATCACGCCTTCTTCTTCGCCCTTGTGCGCCAACATCGGACCGCGCACGCAATCGCCGATCGCCCACACGCCGTCGACGCCCGTCCAGCAGTGCTCATCGACTTCGACACGTCCGCGCTGATCCACCTTCACGCCGGTACCGTCGCCCAGCAATCCTTCGGTGTAGGCGCGGCGGCCGACCGCGACCAGCAGCTTGTCGACGGTGATCTTGTGCTCGCCGTCCTTGTCGGAATAGGTCACCTCGACCGCGTTCTTCTTGACTTCGGCTTTGCCGACCTTGGCGCCCAGGTGGATGTCTAGGCCCTGTTTCTTGAATTCGCGCGCGGCGACCTTGGAGATGTCCTGATCGGCGGCGCCGAGGAAATCCGGCAGCGCTTCGAGCACCGTGACTTCGGCGCCCATGCGCTTCCATACCGAACCCAGTTCCAGGCCGATCACCCCGGCGCCGATCACGCCCAGGCGCGTCGGCACTTCGGTCAGGTCCAGTGCGCCGGCATTGTCGATGATGCGCTTGCCGTCGAACTTCGCGAACGGCAGCTCGATCGGCACGGAACCCGTCGCGATGATCACGTTGGCGGCTTCAAGCGTCTGCCTGGCGCCGTCCTCGTCCGTCACTTCGACCTTGTTGCCCTTCAGCAGCTTTCCGGTGCCGAAGAACGGCGTGACCGGATTGCCCTTGACGCCCTTGAACAGCATGGCAACGCCGCCGGTGAACTGCTTGACGATCTTGTCCTTGCGGCCGATGAAGGTGGCCATGTCGACCTTGGCGTTTTCCACGGTGATGCCGTGGGTGGGCAGGTTGTGGGTGAGTCCCCAGAATTGCTTGGACGAATCCAGCAACGCCTTGGACGGAATGCAGCCGACATTGAGGCACGTGCCGCCCAGCGCCTGCTTGCCGTCCTTGCCCTTGAACGCGTCGACGCAGGCGGTTTTGAGGCCCAGTTGCGCCGCGCGGATCGCGCAGATGTAGCCGGCCGGACCTGCGCCGATCACGATTACGTCGAATTTGTTGTCAGCCATTGGTTTTCCTTTGAAACATCTTGTGGCGTTTCGCTTGTGGCACGAGCCAGCGTGGCGGTACAGGGATTGGGAGCGAGTGGCGAGGGTGCTTCGGGCGGGGAGTTCGAGCACGCCTCGTCATTCGATTTTCGCGCCTCGCTACTCGACCCTCGCCCCTGGCTTGATCGCTTGGCGATCAAAGCCCGAGCAGCATCCTGTGCGGATTCTCGAGCTGGTTCTTGATGTCGACCAGGAACAGCACCGCGTCCTTGCCGTCGACGATGCGGTGGTCGTAGCTGATCGCGATATACATCATCGGCGCGGCGACGACCTGGCCGTTCTCGACCACGGCGCGTTCCTTGATGGTGTGCATACCGAGGATGCCGCTCTGCGGCGGATTCACGATCGGCGTGGAGAACAGCGAACCGAAGGTGCCGCCGTTGGTGATGGTGAAGGTGCCGCCCTGCAGGTCGTCCAGCGTCAGCTTGCCGGCACGCGCACGTTCGGCGAAATCCGCGATGGCCTTTTCGATCTCGGCGAAGCCCATGTCCTGCGCGTCGCGCAGCACTGGCGTCACCAGGCCGCGATCGGTCGCAACCGCTATCGAAATATCCTGATAGCCGTGGTAGATGATGTCGTTGCCGTCCACCGAGGCGTTCACCACCGGATAGCGCTTCAGCGCCTCGCACGCGGCTTTGACGAAAAAGCTCATGAAACCGAGTTTGATGCCGTGGGTCTTCTGGAATTGCTCGCCCAGTTGCTTGCGCATCGCGACCACTTTCGCGAGGTTGACTTCGTTGGACGAGGTCAGCATCGCGATGGAATTCTTCGATTGCATCAGGCGCTCGGCGATGCGCGCACGCATGCGCGTCATCGGCACGCGTTCTTCCGGACGCGCACCAAGCGTGACTGCGCGTGCTGCCGATGCAGGAGCCGTTGCGGACGACCCGCCCTTGGAGAAGTTGACCAGGTCTTCCTTGGTCACGCGGCCGCCGCGGCCGGTACCCGCGACTTGCGAAGCGTCGATGTTCTCCTCGGTCGCAACGCGGCGTCCGGCGGGCGAAAGGCCTGCGTTCGAACCAGCGGCAGCCTTGGTGGGCGCGGGGTTGGCCGGTTCGGATTTGGCGGCCGCGGCTTGCGGCTGTTCCTTCGCGGCAGCCGGCTTGGGTGCTTCGGCGACCGCACCTTCCTCCAGCACGCCGATCACATCTTCGCTGTTGACGGTATCGCCGGCGTCGTGGCGGATTTCCTTCAGCACGCCGTCGGCGGGCGCGGGCACTTCCAGCACCACCTTGTCGGTTTCGAGGTCGACCAGGTTTTCATCGCGCTTCACCGCGTCGCCCGGCTTCTTGTGCCAGGTGGCGATGGTGGCGTCGCTGACGGATTCTGGCAGTACCGGAACTTTCACTTCGATCGACATGGCGTGTCCTTGGAATTGCATCGCGATTGGTGGCTTTGCTGCAGGCCCTTCCTTCAAGGGAAGGGTTGGGGAAGTGTTTGCGATTCACCCGGCTGGTCCATCCCCTCCCGATCTCACCCTTGAAGGGGGAGGATTACGACTTCGGTGCGTCGAATGTTCACTCCGCGGAATGATCATCGCCTACCGGTTCGACCAGCGCCTGTTGCACCAACGCGTGCTGTTCGGCGACGTGGGTGTTGTGGTGGCCGGCCGCGGGCGCGGGCGAGCGGGCCCGGCCTGCGTAGTGCAAGCTGCGATTGCCGTCCACGCAGGCCTGCAAATGATGGCGGATCTGGAACCATGCACCCTGGTTCTGGGGCTCTTCCTGGCACCAGATCACTTCCTTCGCTGCCGGATATTTCTCGAGTTCGGCGTTCACCTCGACGCGCGGGAACGGGTACAACTGTTCGACCCGCACCAGCGCGACATCATTGATCTTCTGCTTTTCGGCTTCCTCGAACAGGTCGTAGTACACCTTGCCCGAGCAAAGCACCACGCGCCTCACCTTCTTGGCGGCGCCGGCCTTGCCGGCGTCGATGCGCTGGTCGGGAATCACCAGGTGGAAGTGGCCGTTCTCCAGGTCGTCCAGCGACGACACCGCGAGTTTGTGGCGCAGCAGCGACTTCGGCGTCATCACCACCAGTGGCTTGCGGCAATCGCGCAGCATCTGGCGGCGCAGCATGTGGAACATCTGCGCGGGCGTGGTCGGCACGCACACCTGCATATTGTCCAGCGCGCACAACTGCAGGTAACGCTCGAGCCGGGCAGAAGAATGCTCCGGGCCCTGGCCTTCGTAGCCGTGCGGCAGCAGCAGCACCAGTCCGCACAGGCGATTCCACTTCGCCTCGCCCGACGAGATGAACTGGTCGACCACCACCTGGGCGCCATTCGCGAAGTCGCCGAATTGCGCTTCCCACAGCACCAGCGTGTCGGGGTCGGCGGTGGCGAAGCCGTATTCGAACGCCATCACCGCTTCTTCGGAAAGCAGCGAATCGATGACTTCCACCGACACGCCTTCCCGGACGTGTGCGAGCGGGGTATGGATGGTGCCGGTCTTCTGGTCGTGCAATTCGGCGTGGCGATGGAAGAACGTGCCGCGCCCAGTATCCTGCCCGACCAGTCGCAGCGCGTTGCCGTCGGCGATCAGCGTGGCATAGGCCATGTTCTCGGCGTAGCCCCAGTCCAGCGGCAGTTCGCCTTCCGCCATCTTGCGGCGGTCGGCGTAGATCTTGGCGACGCGCGGCTGCAGCGCCATGCCGTCGGGCCAGGTCAGGATCTTGGCGGCCAGTTCGTCGAGCACGCGACGCTTGACGCCGGTCTCGACCGGCTGCGCCAGGCTGCCCTTGGAAAAGCGCGACCAGTCGACGATGTATTTCTGCGAACCCGGGGGCGCCAGTTCGGTGACCGGCTTGCCCGCGTCGAGCTGGGCACGGTATTCCTCGAACAGTTTCTTGGCGTCGCCTTCGCCGATCAGCTTGCGTTCGACCAGTTGCCTTGCGTACAACTCGCGGGTCGGCGGCAGCTTCTTGATCACGTCGTACATGATCGGCTGGGTGGCCGAAGGCTCGTCGGCCTCGTTGTGGCCGTGGCGGCGGTAGCAGACCAGGTCGACCACCACGTCCTTGTGGAATTGCTGGCGGAAATCAAAGGCCAGCCGCACGCATTGCAGCACGGCTTCCGGATCATCGCCGTTCACGTGCAGCACCGGCGCATTGACCATCTTGGCGACGTCGGTGCAATACAGCGTGCTGCGGCTGTCCTCGGCGTCGGTGGTGAAACCGATCTGGTTGTTGACCACCACATGCACGGTGCCGCCGACGCCGAATCCGCGCGTGCGCGACATGTTGAACAGTTCCATGTTGACGCCCTGGCCCGACAGCGCCGCATCGCCGTGGATCAGTACCGGCAGCACGTGTTCGTGGACGCCATCGTGGGCGCGGATCTGGCGCGCGCGCACCGAACCCGAAACCACCGGGTTGACGATCTCCAGATGCGACGGATTGAACGCCAGCGCGACGTGGATGTTGTCGGCAGGCGCGGCGATGTCGGCCGAGAAACCCATGTGGTATTTCACGTCGCCCGAATGCGCGGGATCGTCGGGACCGTCGTGCTTGCCTTCGAATTCCGCGAACAACTGTTGCGGTG
>DAIUEL010000021.1:0-21863 GCA_036845145.1 Rhodanobacteraceae bacterium
CCTTGAACGCGGTGGTGCGGTTCCAGAAGCCGGGGTTGTTGCCGTGCACCGCCAGGGTGGTGTAGCCCTCGCCCGCAAGCAGCCGCACGATGCCGGGAACCGCCTTCTGGTTGATCTGCAGGTACGGAAACTGGACCTGCGGGAAATAGCGCAGCGACAGCCCGGTCAACACTTCGAATTCGGTGCGGATGGTGCCGCCGCCGAAGGTGGGCACGTGCAGCCAGCCCGAGGTGCCGTACTGTTCGAGGCGGTGCAGGTTGGGCGTGAGATCGGTGCCGGGCGGATAGCCCTTCATGATCGTCGGATCGAAAAACGATTCGGACAGGATCACCACGATGTCGGGCTTCTGCGCTTCGGCGGGCGGGCGGGTCTGCGCGGCGATCTGCGGCTGGTAGTGCGCCATCAATGCCAGCGCGGCGGGTACGTCCGCCTTGCGATGTCGCGAGCCGTACTGCAGGTGGAACAACAGCAGCGAGCCGATCAGGCCGTCGTGCTGGCGGGTCGCCAACGGTGACCACGGCTGCATGCCCAACACCTTGGGATCGTACACGCCGCGCCAGAAAGAGGCGCCCACGATCAACGTGATCAGCGCCGCGAACAACACCATCGATGCCGCGCCGCGCCAGCGCTTCGGGTATTTGCGCCAGACCGGCGGCTCGAAGCGAAACCAGACCACCAGCAATGCGATCGCGACGATCGCCACCACGACCAGCAAGGCGATGTGCGGCAGGTAGCCCGACAGCAGTTCGCCTCCGCCATGCTTGAGCTGGCCCAGCATCCGGAAATCCGCGGGCATCAGCGGAATCGCGAGATTCTGCACCTTCAGCGCATTCACGCCGTAGACCAGCGACTGGATGACGAACGCCAGCGCGAACGACCACAACGCGCGGCGCGTCCACCCCAGCAGCGCGAATGCCAGCAGCAGCCCAGGCAGTGCGTTGCAGACCATGCGCAGCGGCGCATTCCACCACGGCACCCACGCCGGATAATTCCACAGCGCATTGGGCAGCATGTCGGTGCTGCCGTCCAGCCACGACGTGCACAGCACGAACGCGATGGCGAGCACCACGATCAATGCGACGCGGGCGGCCGGCGCGTGGTGCGCCGGTTCGGGCGTGGAGGCGTCTGTCATGCGAACGGCTGGTGATGGACGATCGGGAAAGCGTACCCGACCGGATATGAACGTTTCACGGGGCCACGCGTTGACGGAACGTTCGCGGCGGCTGTTGTCCGGGGGTGCCGCGATCATGGATGATCGCAAGACCATGCCGCCGCCCGCGCTCAAGCATCTGGTCGACGAACGCTACGCCGAACTGGCGGCGCGCTGCCGCGCCGCGGGCGTGGCGATGCACGACGACGCGGGCGTGGGCGAGCGGGTGCACCGGCTGCTGCTGGCCAGTGATTTCGCGTTCGAGGCCTTGCGCGCCGACCCCGCGCTGCTGACCGCGGCGGGACTCGAACGCCTGCGCGACCCTGCGCCGGCCTCGGCGCGTGCCGATCCATTGAAACACGCCGGCGACTTGTTCGCCGCGCTGCGGCGATTCCGACGCGCCGAAGCGTTGCGGCTGGTGTTCCGCGACGTCAATGGCCTCGATGAAGTCACCGACACCCTGGCCGGCACCACGGATCTGTACGAGGTGCTGATCGCCCACGCCCTCGGTCGTGCGGAAGGCGTTGTGCGCGCGCGCCACGGCACGCCGCGCAACGCCGAGGGCGTGCCGCAGGCGCTGGTGGTGTTCGCGCTGGGCAAGTTGGGCGGCGGCGAACTCAACTTTTCTTCCGACGTCGATCTGGTGCTGGCGTACCCCGAAGGCGGTGCATCCGACGGCACGCGCCCGCTCGACAATGCGGAATTCTTCACGCGGGTCGCGCGCGATTTCGTGCGGCTGCTGGCGGAGGCGACGGCCGACGGTATCGCCGCACGCGTGGACCTGCGGTTGCGGCCTTTCGGCGATTCCGGTCCGGTCGTGGCCTCGTTTGCCGCGATGGAGCAGTACTACCAGCGCGAGGGCCGCGACTGGGAACGTTACGCGTGGATCAAGGCGCGCCCCGTCGCGGGTGACCTGGTGGCGGGCAAGCGACTGCTCGAAACCTTGCGCCCCTTCATCTATCGCCGCTATTTCGATTACACGGCGCTGGCCGGCTTGCGTGACATGAAGACCTTGATCGATGCCGAAGTCGCGCGGCGCGATCTTGCCGATCACCTGAAGCTCGGCGCCGGCGGCATCCGCGAAATCGAATTCGTGGTGCAGTTGCAGCAGTTGATTCGCGGCGGCCGCGATGCGTCCCTGCGCGCGCGCGGCCTGTTGCCCGCGCTGGAGGCGTGCGCCGCGCGCGGCTATGTCGCGCACAAGCGCGCGCGCGCCTTGCGCGAGGCTTATCTGTTCCTGCGGCAACTGGAGAACCGCGTCCAGATGTTCGCGGATCGACAGACCCACACGCTTCCCGCCGAAACCGCGACGCGCGAACGCATCGCGCGCGGGCTGGGTCATCCGGATTGGCAGGCCTTGCTCGATGCCTTGAACCGGCAGCGCGAAAGCGTCACCACGATCTTCGCGGATGTCCTGCAACCCGAAGGCGGCGGGGATCACGATGGCGCGCGACCCAACGCGACCGGCGACGGCGCAAAGCTGTGGCAACATGCGCGCGAGGAAGGGCTCGAACACGCGATGCTGAAGGCCGCGGGGTTCGTCCCACCCGAGCCGTGCGCCGACGCGTTGCGTCAGGTTGCCGGCATGCACGGCCTGAGCGCGCGTGGCGCGCGGCGGATCGAGCATCTGATGCCCGACCTGATCGATGCGGCAGCGGCGACCTCCGCGCCGGCCGATGCGCTGGTGCGGCTGTGCCGGCTGGTGCAGGCGGTCGCCCGTCGCTCGGCGTATCTCGCGCTGCTGCAGGAACAATCGGCGGCGCGCGCGCGCGTGGCGGCGCTGTGCGCCGACAGCGCATTCCTGGCCGAAGATGTCATCGCGCAACCGCTGTTGCTGGACGACGTGCTGGCGCCGCGCGTGGAATACCTCGCGCATGGCACGACCGGCATGCGCGAGGAATTGGCACAGCAACTCGCCGTGCTGCAAGGCGGCGATGCCGAGGCGACGCTCTCGGCCATCGCCGAATGGCGCGGCAGTTATCGAATGCGCACCGGCCTCGCTTTCCGCGATGGCGCCGCCGACGCAGTGACAACGGCGCGCTCGTTGGCCGAACTGGCCGACACCGTGGTCGACGCCGTACTCAACCTGGCCCGGCGCGAACTCGTCGCGCAACACGGTCGTCTGCCCGGCGAAGACGGCGGCATTGCAGTGCTGGGCTACGGCAGCCTTGGCGGCGAAGAACTCGGTTTCAATTCCGACCTCGATCTGGTGTTCGTATACGACGCCGCGCGCGGCGAGGCAGTGAGCGATGGCCATCGGCCGCTCGACGGCGCGCGCTGGTACGCACGGCTTGCACAACGGGTGGTGCACTGGCTGTCGGCACCGACGCGCGGCGGCCGCCTCTACGAAGTCGACACGCGCCTGCGGCCCGACGGCGGCAAGTCGCTGCTGGTCGCGAGCCTGCCGGCATTCATTGCCTACCAGCGCGACCGCGCATGGACGTGGGAACAACAGGCGCTGGTGCGCGCGCGCGCGGTCGCGGGCGACGCGACGCTTGGCGAGGCATTCGCGCGCGAACGCGGCGATGTGTTGCGTGCGTCACGCGACGCCGCGCAGGTCATCGCCGACGTATGCCGGATGCGCAGCGAGTGGCGCAAGCAGCGTGACCGGTCGGATGCCGGATCGCTGGATCTGAAACAGGGCGCCGGCGCGTTGCTGGATATCCAGTTCCTGCTGCAGGGCTTGGTGTTGCTGCACGCGCATGCCCATCCGGAACTTGCGATGCGCGGCGACACGCCGCGATTGCTGGCGGCCTGCGCGGAAGCGGGCGTGATTGCCGCAGACGATATCGACGGGCTCGCCGTCGCGCATGGGGAATTGCTGGCGCGCGCGCTGTCGGCGACGCTGGCGGGCCAGCATCGTGTGGTGCCGCGCGACCTGGTGCTGGACGCGCGCTGCAAGAAGGTGCTCGAGATGGCGCATCGCGCCGGCTTCGACTTCGGCGCCGGATAACGCGTGCCTTTGGTAGGGTGGGTGACAACTCGCCGTTTCGCGATACCTTCCTTGCGAATCCAAGAGTGTCACCGATCGGCGAGAGACGCTGCGCTGCTCCCGCCCCACATTTTCGGTCTGCCCACGTCATCGGCGGGGTTCGCTGACACTGCTTCCGCCCTACAAAGCTGCGTAGGACGGGTGGCAACCCGCCGTTCCGCGATACGCGGGTTGGGACACGGCATGCGGCAAACGGGAGTCGCATGCGGCACGCGAGCGGAACAGCTACGACGCGCGCGCCGCCATCCGCGTGCGCAGCTCGGCGGCGACGGCCTGGGTTTCCCGCAGCGCTGGCACGTCGGCGCGCGGTGCATCCGGTTCGGTGAGTAGTCCGCGTTCGCGCAGTGCGGCATGGAAGCGTGCGATCTTCTCCGGCAGCGGCGCGACCGTCGCGGTGTGCACCGGAACGCCCACCGCGCAGGCTTCGGAAAGCATGTTCACCGAATCGGGTGTCACCACGATGCGGTCGGCCCAGCCGAGCAGTCCCGGATAGGGATTGGCCCCTTCGCCGTTCCATGAAAAGCCGGGGAAATTCGCAAGTGCATCGCGAAGTTGCGCGGCGAACACGGGCGGGGTGCGTCGCGAGACGGTGGCCAGCACGCTGCCGTTTTGCGCGAGGCCGTGCACCGTTGCGAGCAGCGATTCCGCGAGCGCTTCGTCGAAGTCGATGCCGTGGCGCGGGCCGCCCACCAGCAGCGCGACGCGCGGGCGAGGCAGCGCCTCGAAATCGGGGAAAGCTTCGCGGCCGGATCCAAGCCAGATGTCGTCGATCGGGTTCAGCGCGCCCAACGTGGCCAACACGTTCGGGCCTTCCAGCCGATCGTGACGCGGCGCGACCACGGCATCCCAGTGCCGCGGATCGATGCGCGGGTCGAGGATCTGGACGGTGTAGCAATCGCCACCCGACAGGTCCCGCAGCATGCGCGTCAGCAGCGCCGCGCTGCGTCCGCAACCGATCGCGATGTCCGGCCATGGCGCCTCGAAGTTCGCCCGATCGCGCGGCGCCAGCGCCAGTCTTCCGCCCGGAACGCGCCGCGGCGCGAACCACGCCCACGGTGCACGCAGCGGCAGCGCCAGCACGCGCGCCGGGACGCCCAGTGCCGACGCGAGCGCCAGCGCCTGGCGTTCGTTGCCGGCGGCGCCGTCGCTGATGACCCATGCGGTTTGGGGCGGTCGTGGCATCCGTCGCGCGCGCTGAAAGGGATCGTGATTATGCGGGAGATCCGCGGGTTCACCACGGCGGCCATCCCAGGACGGTACCGCGATCGAGCGTGTACCGAAGGACCGGAACCTTGCCGGTGCCTGCATGCGTCGCCCGGGGTCGAGGAGTTGTCGCTGGACGTCACCCCGCGCGCGGGGTGACGCGGGGCGTCGACGCGCTGCGTTAGAATCGACGGTATCGATTCCCGGATAGCCAGCATGTCTTCCCAGCCAGCCCCATCCTTTCCCGTCGGCGAACCCGCCAACGCCAAGCGCCGTTACGAGGTCACCGAAGCGGACCTGCCGCTGGCCTGCCCGCTGCCGGAAATGACGCTGTGGAACTCGCATCCGCGCATCTACCTGCCAATCGTGGACGACGGCGGCGCCACGGTATGCCCGTATTGCGGCGCGCAATACGTGCTGAAGCGCGCCGGCGCGCCTGAATAGCTGGTTGCGTCGCGCGCGGCGTTCATGTGGCGGGCCGGGTGTTCGGGCTGGCGGCCTGAACGGCCCCCGGTGATTTCCGACGGTCGTTTTGATGCCGGACGGCAGGCTGCGTCCGAACCCGCGCCGCAATCCCGCGCCCGCCTTGCCTCGGCGCATTTCTTGCATACTTCTTGGGCATGCCCATCGCCCTCGTCCCACAGGGACCCGTGACCGAGCCCGCCGCCATGCCGCGCCACCTGACCGTCGTCCAGTTGCTGCCGGCACTGGAGAATGGCGGCGCCGAGCGCTCGACGCTGGAAATCTCGCGGGCGCTGGTCGCGGCGGGGCATCGTTCGGTGGTGATTTCCTCCGGCGGCCGCATGGTCGAGCGGCTGGAACGCGAAGGCGGCGAGCACGTCGTGCTGGACGTCGGCACCAAGTCGCTGCGCAGCGTGACCAAAATCGGCGCCTTGCGCCGCGCGCTGACCGATATCGGCCCGGACATCGTGCACGCCCGCTCGCGGGTGCCGGCGTGGCTGGCATGGTTTGCACTGCGTGGCATGCGTCCGCGGCCGCATTTCGTCACCACGGTGCATGGCCTGAATTCGCCCGGGCGCTGGAGCGGCATCATGACCCGCGGCGACCGCGTGATCGTGGTGTCACAGACCGTGCACGACTTCGTGCTGAGCCACTACCCGCGGGTGAACGCGTCCCGGCTCACCGTGATTCCGCGTGGCATCGATCCGGAGGCGTTTCCCTACGGCTATCGGCCGGACGACATCTGGCGCGACCAGTTTTTTGCGGAATTTCCGCAGCTCGCCGGCGCGCCGCTGTTGACGCTGCCGGGACGGGGCACCCGCCTGAAGGGCCACGCCGACGCGATCGCACTGGTGGCAGGTCTGCGCGAACGCGGCGTGGATACGCGCCTGTTGCTGCTGGGTGTCGCCGAGCCCGGGCGCGAGGCGTACCTGCGGGAACTGCAGACGCTGGCGCACACGCGTGGCGTCGCCGACATCGTGGCGTTCTCGCCGCCGCGCAGCGACGTGCGCGACGTGTTCGCGGTGTCCGATTTGATCCTGCAGCTTTCCAACAAGCCGGAAAGCTTCGGCCGCACCGTGATCGAAGCACTGTCGTTGTGCCGGCCGGTATTGGGTTATGCGCACGGCGGCGTCGGCGAATTGCTGGCCGAACTGTATCCCGCCGGCCGCGTGCCCGCCGGCGACGTCAACAAGCTGATCGACCGCGCCGCGGAGTTCGTGGGCCGCGCGCCGCCCATCCCGCCGATGCAGCGCTACCGGCTGGCCGACATGCAAGGTTCCGTGCTGGCGCTGTACCAGGAACTGGCGGCGGAACCGCGCACGTAACTCATCCGCGCGTTCTGCTCCGGCGCGAAATACGGATACCCGTTTGCGCTCAGCGTAGCGTCCGAAGGACGCGAATCGAAGCGTCAACTCAAGGTCCTTCGACTTCGATGCTTCGCGTCTACGCTCCGGACGAGCGTCACTCAAGCTGAAACCTCCCTCATTTGCCGCTCCGCTTGGCTGCGCGCCATCGACCCGCGACAATGGGGGCTTGTCCTCAGCAGGCCCAGCCGTCCATGTCCGACACACCCAAGATCATCTACACGCTCACCGACGAAGCACCGTTCCTCGCCACGGCCTCGCTGCTGCCGATCATCGATGCGTTCACCGGTTCGGCGGGGATCAATGTGGAGACGCGAGACATTTCGCTGGCCGGACGCATCCTGTCGCAATTCCCGGACGTGCTGAAGAACGGCCAGAAGCTATCGGACGATCTGGCCGAGCTGGGCCGGCTGGCGCTGGAGCCGTCCGCCAACATCATCAAGCTGCCCAACATCTCGGCCTCGCTGCCGCAGATGAAGGCCGCGATCCGCGAATTGCAGGGCAAGGGCTACGCGCTGCCCGACTACCCGGATGAGCCGAAGAACGATGTCGAGAAGGACACCAGGGCCCGCTACGACAAGGTCAAGGGCAGCGCGGTGAATCCGGTGCTGCGTCAGGGCAATTCCGATCGCCGCGCACCCGCATCGGTGAAGGATTACGCGCGCAAGCACCCGCACAGGATGGGCAAGTGGAGCAGCGATTCCGAAACCCATGTCGCGCACATGGAATCCGGCGATTTCTACGGCACCGAAAAATCGGCAACGCTGGCCAAGGCCGGTGCCTTGAAGATCGTGCTGGATGGCGACGACGGCAAGCAGCGCGTGCTGAAGGAAGGCATCAAGGTGCAGGTCGGCGAGATCGTCGATGCCGCGGTGATGTCGCGCCGCGCGCTGGCCGCCTTCATCGATGCACAGATCGCCAATGCGCGCGCCTCGGGCGTGCTGTTCTCGGTGCACTTCAAGGCCACCATGATGAAGGTATCCGACCCGATCATGTTCGGCGTGGTGGTGGAGGCCTTCTTCCGCGATGTGCTGGCCGCTCACGGCGACGTGCTGAAGCGCGCGGGGTTCAATCCCAACAACGGGATGGGCGATCTCTACGCCTGCCTCGCGAAATTGCCGGAAGACCAGCAGGCCGCGATCAGGGACGACATCGAAATCCAGTACGGCAAGCGTCCGAAGCTCGCGATGGTCGATTCGGACAAGGGCATCACCAACCTGCACGTACCGTCCGACGTGATCATCGATGCGTCGATGCCGGCGATGATCCGCGATTCGGGCAAGATGTGGAACGCCGATGGCGAACGCCAGGATTGCAAGGCCGTGATCCCCGATCGCAGCTATGCCGGCATCTACGCAGTGGTGATCGAGGACTGCAAGGCCAATGGCGCGTTCGACCCGGCCACGATGGGCAGCGTGCCCAACGTCGGCCTGATGGCCGACAAGGCCGAGGAATACGGCTCGCACGACAAGACCTTCCAGATGCCGGTGGGCGGCGTGGTGCGTGTCAGCGATCAGGACGGCAACGCGATTTTCGAGCACAAGGTCGAGGCCGGCGACATCTGGCGGATGTGCCAGACCAAGGACGCGCCGGTCGCCGACTGGGTGAAGCTGGCGGTGTCGCGCGCGCGCATTTCGGCGACGCCCGCGATCTTCTGGCTGGACAAGCGCCGCGGGCATGACGCCGAGGTGATCAAGAAGGTCGAACGCTACCTGAAGGATCACGACACGTCGGGACTGGACATCCGCATCATGGCGCCCGAAGACGCGATGCGGCATTCGCTTTCACGCATCCGCGAGGGCCGGGACACGATCTCGGTGACCGGCAACGTGCTGCGCGATTACCTGACCGACCTGTTTCCGATCATGGAGCTCGGGACCAGCGCCAAGATGCTGTCGATCGTGCCGCTGATGGCCGGTGGCGGCCTGTTCGAGACCGGCGCGGGCGGCTCCGCACCCAAGCACGTGCAGCAATTCGTGGCCGAGGATTACCTGCGCTGGGATTCGCTGGGCGAATTCCTGGCGCTGGGCGCGTCGCTGGAACACCTTGGCCGCACGTACGACAACGCCCGCGCGAACGTGCTGGCGCGGGCGCTGGACAAGGCGATCGGGCGTTTCCTCGAAAACAACAAGTCGCCCGCGCGCAAGGTCGGCGAGATCGATAATCGCGGCAGCCATTTCTACCTCGCGATGTACTGGGCACGCGCGCTGGCCGACCAGCAGGACGACGCCGAGCTGGCGAAGCGATTCGCCGCCTTGGCCGACAAGCTGGAAGCCGATGAGGACACCATCATCGGCGAATTGAACGGCGCGCAAGGCCAGCCGGTGGAGTTGGGCGGCTACTACCGGCCCGACATGGGCAGGGTAAGTGCCGCGATGCGGCCGAGCGCGACGTTCAACGCGGCGCTGCAAGGATTGCGTGACGGGGTGTAGATCGCCGGCGGTCCCGTTTTCGGCGCCCGGTATGCCCCGATCACGTGCTGCATTATCGTGGGCGCGCTCTCGACTCGCCGCTTGCCATGTCCCAATCCATCCGCACGCATTTGATGACGGTCCTGCGTTCGCCGCTCACGCCGATCTGGCTGGTGGTGTTCCTGCTGCCGTTCGGGCGTTCCAGCGAATTGGGCACGCTGCTGTGCATGCTGGGAGCGATCATTCTTTTCTTTCGTGATCGCCGCGCGCTGGCCGGTCATGCCGGCGCACGGTTGTTGCTGTGGTTGTGGGCCGCGTACTTTCTGGCCGCGCTGGTTTCGGCGCCCGGCGCGATCGATCCCGCGCGCAGTTGGAACAGCGTGGCGGCGTACCTGCGCTTCGCGCCCTTCGGGATCTACGTGTGCTTCGCAGTGCGTCGCGCGACGCGCTTGAACGCGCTGTGCCTCGCCACCGGGATCGTGGTGGCGCTGTGGGCGCTGGATGCGTGGGTACAGATGCTGACCGGCTACAGCCTGGGCGGCCACGCCGAAGCGCAGCGGCTTTCCGGCATTTTCGGTGCGGGGAACCTGAAGCTCGGGCCGGTGCTGGCGTCGCTGTCGCCTTTCGTGTTGTGGGCGGCGCGAAGACGCTTCGGTCGCGCCGGTTTGATTGCGGCGATGCTGTTCCTGCTGGTGCCGATCCTGCTTGCCGGCTCGCGCGCGGCGTGGGTCACCTACGGCGTGGCGCTGCTGGCGTTCTTCTGGATCGAAGCGCGCACGCCGCTGCGTTTCTTGGCCTGGATTCTCGCGGCGTGCGTGGTCGTCGTGGCGGCGATCGGCGTGGCGTGGAAAACCTCCGCGCGCTTCGATGCGCGCATGGATCGCACCTTCGCCGCGTTGCAGGACACCCGCCATGGACTGAATTACGCGAGCAGCGGACGGCTCGACATCTGGCGCGTCAGCGCAAGGATGATCGCCGCGCATCCGATCGTCGGCGTGGGCGTGCGCGATTTCCGCGAAGCGTATCCCCGCTATGCGTCGCCCAACGATCATTTCGTCACCGAAGAGGCCTGTGGCGTGGGGGAGGGCGCCTGCCATCCGCACCAGATCGTGCTGGAAGTGTTGAGCGATACCGGCGCGATCGGCCTTGCGCTGTGGTTGGTCGCCCTGGTGTTGGCGTTGCGCGCGTGGCGCAGCGTGGGGCCCGACGCACGCCGGCGCGCGTTTCCCGTGACCGTCGCCTTGGCGGTCACGGTGTTTCCGGTCAATACGCACCTCGCGTTCTATTCGGCGTGGTGGGGTTTGTTGTTCTGGTGGCTGCTGGCGTTGTGGTGCGCGGCATTGCACGTGGATGTGCCGGACGGCGCCCCCGTCAAACTGCCGCGGGTTCGGATGAAGGACCTGGCACATGGCGCGTGAAAAATTTTCGCTGGTGATCATCACACTCGACAACGCCGACACGCTGGAACACTGCCTTGCCGCCGCGGATTTCGCGGACGAAATCGTGGTGCTGGATTCAGGTTCCAGCGATGCAACGGTCGAGATCGCGAAGCGCCACGGCGCACGCACCGCGACGCACCCATTCGACGATTACGGCCCGCAGAAGCAGCGCGCGATCGACATGGCCGCGCACGACTGGATATTGAACCTCGACGCTGACGAAATCCTGTCGCCCGGCACGCGCGCGGTGATCGAACACGCGCTGGAAAATCCGCACGCAGCAGGTTATCGCCTGCCGCGCCGCGAGCGGATGTTCTGGAGCGTGCAGCACCCTTGGAGCCATCGCAACGGCCACCTGCGCCTGTTCGATCGCCGGCGCGGGCGCATGAACGCGGTGCCGGTACACGCAGCGGTTGAAGTCGATGGTCCGGTCGCGACGTTGACACACGCCGACTTCGTCAACATGGGCGACGACAACATCGCCGCGCGCGTCGCCAAGATCAACCGCTATTCGTCCGGGATGGTGGCCGACAAGCTTGCACGCAAGCAACGCTTCAGCGGCCCGATGATGCTGGTGTATCCGCCGATCTTCTTCGTGCGGCAATACGTCTTCAAGCGCTATTTTCTTTCAGGCTGGGCCGGTTTCGTCGCCAGCGTGCTGGGATCGTTCTACGTATTCCTGAAGTACGCCAAACTGCACGAAGCACGAAGGACCGGGAAGCGGGAAACGGGCGTGGAGAGTCGGAACAGCCCGTAGCTTGCGCAGCCGCGCTTTTGCGGCTCCGGTTTCCACTCCCGTTCAGTACACCGGCGGCATCCCTTCCGGCCTTGTCTTGAACCGCTTGTGCGCCCACAGATACTGCGCGGGCGCTTCGCGGGCCATCCGCTCGACCGCGGCGTTGACGCGCGCGGTGTCGGCGACCACGTCGTCGCCCGGAAAGTTTTCCAGCGGTGCTTCCAGACGCAATATGTAGCCGCCTTCCGGCGTGCGGCGGTGGAAGAACGGCATCACCGCCGCGCCCGAGAGTCGCGCCAGATGATGCGTTGCGGTGATCGTCGACGCCGGAATGCCGAAAAACGGCGCGAACACCGAATCCTTGCCGCGCATGTCCTGGTCGGGCGCGTACCACACGGTGCCGCCGCGCTTCAGGTACTTGACGGTCGCGCGCAACTGGTCTTTGTCGAACATCGTGTCGGCGTAGCGCAGGCGCGCGCGCAGGACGTTCCACTCGAACACGTCCGAATCCATGCGCCGGTACATGCCGGCGATGCAGACGCGGCGCGAAATCAAGCGCGCGCACAATTCCAGATGCGAAAAGTGCCCGCCCACCAGCAGCACGCCACGGCCCTGCGCGCGCGCGGCTTCCAGATGCTCCAGTCCGTCGATTTCGACGTGCAGCCGCGCGAGCTTGGCATCGGGTGCAAACCAGCCCAGCGCGAATTCGCCCAGCATCCGGCCCATTTCGCGGGTCGCCTCGCGGCGCAGCGTCTCGCGTTGCGGCGGGTCTAGTTCGGGAAAACACAACTCGAGGTTGCGGGCGATCACGTGACGACGCGTGCGCAACAGCGGCGAGATCGCGGCACTGAACGCCGCACCGAGTGCGATGATCCAGCGTGCCGGCAGCCACACCACCCCGCGGATGAAGCCGATGCCCAACCATGCCGGCCAATGGCGCGGCGCGAGCAGCTTGCGTGGAAACGGCGGTGGCACGGACATGGCGGGCGATGATAGCAACCAGTGGATTGCGGCAGGGCGGGAGAAGCGCAGCGCATCCCGCCGCAAGTGACCCGATGGCGGGTTGTCACCCGCCCTACGATTCAACCCAGCATCGCCGCAATCTTCGCCAGTTGCGCGGCCGCGACGTCGCGGCGCACCTGTGCGTCGGCTTCGGGATCGGCGCCATCGCGGCGCAGTTCGGCCGGGGGAAGCTCGTCGAGAAATCGCGACGGCTTCTGTTTGAACGTCTGCCCGTAACGCCGGCCCTGTGCGCTGTAGGAAAGATGCAGCAACTCCTTCGCCCGTGTGATGCCGACGTACAGCAGTCGGCGTTCCTCGTCCAGCCGACCCTCGTCGATCGCGCCCTCGTGCGGCAACGTGCCGTCCTCGCAGCCGATAATGTGCACCGATCGGAATTCCAGCCCCTTGGCCGCGTGCAGCGTCATCATCCGTACCGCGTCGCCACCATCGTCCTTGTCGGCATGGTTGAGCAGCGCGAGTTGCGCGGCCAGGTCGCCCGCGCGCGCCTTGCCCGAATCCATCGCGCGGAACCAGTCCGTCAGTTCGCGCACGTTGCCGAGCCTGCGTTCCTGCAGCGCCGGATCGCGCGTGCCTTGAGCCAGATGCTCCACGTAGCGGGTGCGCTTCAGGACCTCCTCGACCAGTTCGGTGGCCTTGGCATGCTTCGCGTGCCGGGACAGTAAATCGACCAGGTCGACGAAACCCGCCAGCGCAGCGGCCGGTCGCGCCGACAGTTGCTGCAAGGCGGCCGGACTGTGGGCTGCGCGCAGCATCGAAAGGTGTGTCGATTGCGCCAGCTCGCCCAGTTTTTCCAGCGTGGTCGCACCGATCTCGCGGCGCGGCACGTTCACCACGCGCAGGAACGCCGCATCGTCGTCGGGATTGGCGACGAGCCGCAGGTACGCCAGCACATCCTTGACCTCGGCGCGGTCGAGGAAACTCAATGCGCCGGTCAAGTGGTACGGAATGCGGCTCAGTTGCAGCGCCTTTTCCAGCGGCCGCGCCTGATGGTTGCCGCGATACAGCACTGCGCAATCCGACCACGCGAGTCCATGCTTGTCGCGCAGATACATGAGCTGCGAAGCGACGCGCTCGGCTTCGTGCTCGGCGTCGCGGCATTCCATTACGCGGATGCGTTCGCCGTCGGCGTGCGCGCTCCAGAGCTTCTTCGGATGCGCGTGCGGATTGTGGGCGATCAACACGTTGGCCGCGCGCAGCACGCGCTGCGCGCAGCGATAGTTTTGCTCCAGCTTCACCACGCGCAGCTTCGGGTAATCCTGCGACAGCTTGTCGAGGTTGCCGGGATCGGCGCCGCGCCACGCATAGATCGACTGGTCGTCGTCGCCCACACAGGTGAACGCGCCGCGCTCGCCGGCCAGCAGTTTCAGGAACGCGTACTGCGCGGCGTTGGTGTCCTGGCATTCGTCCACCAGCAGGTAGCGGATGCGTTCGCGCCATGCGGCGCGCGCTTCCTCGTCGCGCTCCAGCACCGCCACGGGCAACCGGATCAGGTCATCGAAATCGACTGCATTGAACGCGGCGAGCCGCTTCTGGTACGCGGCGTAAAGTTGTGCGGCTTCCAGTTCGCGTGGCGCGCGCGCGGCGTCCAGCGCCTGTTCGGGCGTGAGGCCGTTGCTTTTCAGGCGCGACAGCAGCGAGCGCAACTGGAACAGCTTGTCGGATTTCACCGCCGCGCCTGCGAGTTCCTTCACCAGGCCCGCGCTGTCGTCGGCGTCCAGCACCGAAAAGCCACGGCGCAAGCCGGCGCGTGCATGTTCGATCTGCAAGAACTTCAGTCCAAGCGCATGGAACGTGCACACGCTCAGGCC
Organism: Rhodanobacteraceae bacterium; assembly: GCA_036845145.1. Taxonomy (GTDB): domain Bacteria; phylum Pseudomonadota; class Gammaproteobacteria; order Xanthomonadales; family Rhodanobacteraceae; genus 66-474. Next base: position 14,589 of record DAIUEL010000021.1, read on the forward strand.
TTTCGCTCCGTCGCCCCTGATGCGTTTCGCCACGCGCTCGCGCATCTCGCGTGCGGCCTTGTTGGTGAAGGTGATCGCGGCGATCTTCGCGGCCGGCACCAGGCCGCGCTCGATCAGGTGCGCGATCTTCTCGGTGATCACGCGCGTCTTGCCCGAGCCTGCGCCGGCCAGCACCAGCAGGGGGCCGTCGACGTACTCGACGGCAGCGCGTTGTTGGGGGTTGAGCATGGTTCGATCCGGCAAACAGCCGATAATGTTACCGTGTCGGCTTTCGCTTCCCTGAGGACTTCGACACATGGCCGCACCCGACTGGACGCGCCCGCACTGGAGCCGCGACGAGGCCAAGGCCATGCTGGTCTATTTCGTGTTCGGCGAATTTCCCGCCGAGCCGAAGCTCGACCTTACGGCGCACGGCAGCCACGGTTTGCCGACGGGCGTCGAAATCCTGCGCATTCCGAAGGACAGGCTGGCGCATTGGCAAGGCCATCCGCTGCGCGGCGCGATCGGCGGGATCCTGCGCGAAGGCAACCCCGGCGCCTTCGAGTCCGCGCGCAAGGCGCCCGAGTGCCTGATGTTGCGCGGTGAATTGGCCGATGCCGATTCACTCGCGTACTTGCGCGACACGCTGGGCGTCATCGCGGCGCTGCTGGATGTCGGCGGCGTTGCGGTGGTCGATCCGCAGATCCTGGAAATGTTCTCCGCCGACGATTGGCGCGCGCGCTACAAGGACGACGCGATCGCCACGCCGCGCAGTCACGTGCTGGTGCTGTGCCAGGACGACACCGGCGACACGGCGTGGATCAAGACCCGCGGCATGCGCAAGTTCGCGCGCCCCGACATCAGCATCCGACGCGTGCCGCAATCGGAAGTGCAGCGCGCGGGTGCGGTCGCGGCGCGGCTGGCGGACCTGCAGGCGCGCGGGATGCGCTTCGGCGACGGTTCGACGGTGGACGTCGAGGGATTGCCCGATGGCTTCAAGATCGAGCGTGGTGGTTCGCTGGACGATCCCGAGTTCAACAACACGCATCTCGAGATCGAGTGGAAGATGTGAGGCCCCCGGATTCGCGCGCCATTCGGCGCAAGCCGAATCCGCGGGCGCGTTTGGCGCGAATAGCGCGGCGACCCGCGCGCGCCCGGCGGAACCCTTAGCGAGAGCCCCGCTGCGCCGGTTCGTCGTCGGCACCGGCTGGACGCGACGCCCGATCGTGGGTGGCGACTTCGATCGTCCAGGCAACGACCTGCTGCGCGAGCGCGTCGTCGGCCGCGCCGAACGCCGCCACGATCTGCGGCACTTCCACTCCGGATGGATTCTGCGTGACCACGAAGCTGCGCGTCGCCAGCAGATTGCGTGCGCCGCCGCGCCGCAATTGCGCGTCGTAACGCACCACCACGACCGGCGAGCCGCCCCGGTATTCGGACTGGAACGTGCGCAGGTCGCCGGACAGGGTGTAGTCGGACGCGAAGTGGTCGTCGTCGGTGGTGACGGCGGGCAGTTTTGCCGCCATGAAGGCGTCGACCAGTCGATGGCGGATCAGCAACGCGGGCGATTCGCTCCAGCGCGCGCCCTTGTAGGAGCTGACCTGGCCCGGCTCGGGCATCACCATGATCCCGCCCTGGTCAAGCGCGCCGGTGGTGTTGGGCGTATCCACGCGCAGGCTGAAATTCCCTTGGGGCGCGTCCGTGGCCGGCGCGCCGGATTCCTGGGGCTGCCAGACTTGTACCGGCGAAGCCTTGGGCAGCACGGAGCAGCCGGCCAGTAGCGCGGTAGCGCACAACGCGAGCAACGTGCGCGCGGCGGAGAACGATTTGGGCGCGGTCATGGTCGATCCGTCCTCAATGCTTGGGCGTGAATTCGGTGGCGTGATCCCGACCCAGCAGGTAACCCGCAGGATTGGCCTGCAACTGGGAAGTGATCTGATGGATGTCGCGCAGGGTCGAACGCAGTTCGCGCAGCGCAGGCCCGATCTGGTCGACGCCGCGCAAGCCGGACTGCAGCGAGCCCTGGTTTTCCGTGAGCAGCTCGTTCAGGGTCTGCGTGGTCTTCTGCAGCGACGCCATCGCGGCGGCCGCGCGATCCAGGGTTTGGCGCCCGGGACCGTTGACCAATTGGTTGGCGCCGGCCAGCGTCTGGTTGAGTTCCTTGGCGGCGGCCGCGCCCTGTTGGATGAGGTTGCGCAGATCTTCGCGTTCTGCCGCGAGTGCGGTGGTGGTCTGGTCGATGTTCTCGAGGGTGTTGGAGATGCGATCGACGTTCTGCTGCGAAATGATATGGCCAAGCCGATCGAGGATGAGGTTGAGCGAGGTGACCACGTCGGTACCCGAAGCCAGCAACTTGGTCAGCGCCGAGCTTTCGGACTTGATCTCCGGTATCGGATTGCTGGGCGTCGGCATCAACGGCTGGCTGGACGGCGCGCCACCGGTCAACTGCACGAACGCGACACCGGTGAGTCCGAGCAATCCCAACTTGGCGCGGGTGTCGACCTTGATCGGGGTGTCGGCGGCCACCTGGATCTGCGCCAGCACCTTGCGCGGATCCTTCGGGTCCAGTTTCAACTGGCTGACTTCGCCGATCTGGATGCCGTTGTATTGCACCGGGCTGCCCTTGGACAGGCCGGTCACCGATTCGGTGAACACGATGTCGTAATAGTTGTACTGCCTGTTGAGGCTGGTCTTGCCCAGCCACAACGCGAACAGCACGGCCAACGCCACCACCACGAGGGTGAAGGCGCCGATCAGTACGTGGTGGGCGCGGGTTTCCATGTCGTTGCTCTCATGCAAGGGCGCGAACGGATTGTGCCGCCCGGCCGCGTGGTCCCTGGAAATATTCGCGGATCCAAGGGTCGTCGAAGCGTTCCACCTTGTCCAGCGAATCGGCCACGATCACGCGTTTGTGCGCGAGCACCGCGACGCGGTCGCAGATCGCGTGCAGCGAATCGAGATCGTGGGTGATCATGAAGACGGTCAGCCCCAGCGCGTCGCGCAGGGTGCGGATCAACTGGTCGAACGAAGCCGCGGCGATCGGGTCCAGGCCCGAGGTCGGCTCGTCCAGGAACACGATGTCGGGATCGAGCGCCAGCGCGCGCGCCAGCGCGGCGCGTTTCTTCATGCCGCCGGAAAGTTCGGCCGGGTACTTGTGCCGCACCTCGGGGCTCAGGTCCGCCAGCGCGATCTTCAGCGCCGCGACCCGCAGCGCATCGTGCAGGCTGAGCGAGGTGTGTTCCATCAGCGGTACGCGCACGTTCTCGCTCACGGTGAGCGACGAGAACAGTGCGCCATTCTGGAACAACACGCCGCAACGACTTTCGATGGCGACGCGCTGGCCTTCGGGCAACTCGTGCAGGTTTTCGCCGAACAGCCTGACGCTGCCGGCCTGTGGCCGCCGCAGACCCAGGATCGTGCGCAGCAGCACCGATTTGCCGCTGCCGGAGCCGCCCACGACGCCGAGTATCTCGCCACGGTAGATGTCGAGATCGAGATTCTCGTGCACCACCTGTTCGCCGAACTGGTTGCGCAGGCCGCGCACCTCCACCAGCGTGTCGCGGGGCGTGGCGGTCACCGCGACGGTCACCAGTTCATCTCCATGAAGAACAATGCCGCGATCGCGTCCACTACGATCACCAGGAAAATCGATTGCACCACGCTGGAGGTGGTGCGCTCGCCCACCGATTGCGCACTCCCTTGCACCTTGAAGCCTTCGAGGCAACCGATCACCGCGATCAGGAATGCGAAGATCGGCGCCTTGGCGAGACCCAGCCAGAGGTAACGCAACGGCGTGTCGGTCTGGAATACCGAGATGAACATGCTGGGCGTGATGTTCAGTGCGAACCAGCACACCAGCGCGCCGCCGACCACGCCGGCAAGGATCGCGAGAAAGGTCAGCATCGGCGTCACGATCATCAGCGCCAGCACCCGCGGCAGCACCAGCAGTTCCATCGGGTCGAGGCCCATGGTGCGCATCGCGTCCACTTCCTCGCCCACCTTCATCGAGCCGATCTGCGCGGTGAACGCGCTGGCGGTGCGGCCCGCCAGGATGATCGCGGTGAGCAATACGCCGAGTTCGCGCAGGAACGCGTAACTCACCAGGTCCACCGTGAACACGGTGGCGCCGTAACGTTGCAGCGCGGTCGCACCGAGGAACGCGATCACCGCGCCGATCAGGAACGACAACAGCACCACGATCGGCACGGCGTGGAACCCGGTCTGCTCCATGTGCGCGATCAGGGAGGTGACGCGCCAGCGCGCCGGGCGCCAGATGGTGCGCGCCAGCGTCTCCAGGGTCATGCCGATGAAGGCCAGCAGCTTGGCGCCGAGTCTGCCGACGTGCGTGACGCTGCTGCCGATGTCGGCCAGCATGTCCACGAAGCCGAAGTTGCGCGGCGGCTTGGGCCGGTGCGCGTAGATTTCCGCGACCGCTTCGCTGACGGTGTCCAGCAACCCGCGCAGTTCGTGCGGCACGTCGCGGTCGTGTTCGGCCAGCCATTGCAGCGCCTTCGGGCCCAGCGCCACCGCGATCAGTCCGGCGCCGGACGTATCGACGCGTCCGACGTCGTTGAAGTCGACGTCGGGGCATTCGGGCAGCGCCGGTTTCAATGCGTCGAGTTGGGCCTCGAGCGCGGCGAAGTGCTGCAGCGTCCAGTCGCCGGTGAAGCGCAGCACGTTTTCGCCGGTTTCCGCCAGCGGCAGCCATTCCACGATGCCGGGCGTGGTCGCGGACCGGTTCATTCGTGCAATTTAGCATGGGTTGGCTATGCGATCGCCGTCTCCGCAAGGCGGTCGGAGAGCCAATAAAAGCTTCGGACGCGGATCGATGCGGACAAAGCTCTCAAAGCCGACAGGCACGGGTCAGTGCGGAAGGAGAGGTTATCCTGGCCGTATCCGCGGTCATCCGCGTCAATCCGCGTCAAAATGCTTCGGCCTCGCGGCGCACGCCCGGTGCGGCGATAATGTGCCGTTTCCACAATGGAACATCGCGATGACCAGGCAGACCGTGCTCAACGCCACCCATCGCGCCGCGGGCGCGAAAATGGTGGACTTCGGCGGCTGGGACATGCCGCTCAATTACGGATCGCAAATCGAGGAACACCATGCGGTGCGCCGCGACGCCGGGATGTTCGACGTTTCGCACATGACCGTGGTGGACCTGCACGGCACGCGCTGCCGCGAGTTCCTCCGGCATCTGCTCGCCAATGACATCGGCAAGCTGAAGAAGTCCGGCAAGGCGCTGTACTCGTGCATGCTCAACGAGCGCGGCGGGGTGATCGATGACCTGATCACCTATTTCCTCACTGAAGATTTCTTCCGGATGGTGGTCAACGCCGCGACCCGCGACAAGGATCTCGCGTGGATCGAAAAGCAGGCGGCGGCGTTCGACGTGAAGGTCACCGAACGCCCCGAACTCGCGATGATCGCGGTGCAGGGGCCGAACGCGCGCGGCAAGGTGCTGGCGCTGCTCGATGCGAACGATCGCGAGCGCGTGGAGAAGCTCGGCCGTTTCTCCGCCGCCGAGGCGCACGGACCGGATGGCATGCCATTGTTCGTCGCGCGCACCGGTTACACCGGCGAAGATGGTTTCGAAATCATCGTGCCGGAATCGCTTGCGGCGACCTTGTGGAATGCACTGGCTGCGGCCGGCGTGCATCCCGCGGGGCTGGGGGCGCGCGACACGTTGCGCCTCGAAGCCGGCATGAATCTTTATGGTCAGGACATGGACGAGGACATCACGCCATGGGAAGCGGGGCTTGCCTGGACGGTATCGCTGGATGAAGGCCGTGACTTCATCGGTCGCACCGCGCTGCAAAAACAGAAGGCCGAAGGCGTGCCGCGCGAACTGATCGGCGTGGTGATGGACGACAAGGGCGTGCTGCGCCACGGCCAGCATGTCATTACCGATGCGGGCGAAGGTGAAATCCTGTCCGGCATCTTTTCGCCGACGCTGGGCAAGGCCATTGGATTCGCGCGGGTACCGGCCGGCGCGCGCGAAAACCTGCGGGTCGACATTCGCGGCCGCGAGCTGCCCCTGCGCGTGGTGAAATATCCGTTCGTCAGGGATGGCAAGAGCTGCATTTAGCGGGCATCGGTGATCGCTGCTTGGGCTTGGCGTTCCACCCTGAATGGGGCGCGACGTTCGTCGGCATCGGACGGTCAAAGTCGCCTGCATGGCCAGGGCTCCGGCGTCTGATTTTCCGCAACAGCCGCTTCGAACGCGGCGCTAGAATCATCGGTTTCACGACCACCCGAGGACACGAACATGAGCGAGATTCCAGGTGATCTCAAATTCCAGAAGTCGCACGAGTGGGCACGCGTCGAAGACGCGGGCCAGATACGCATCGGTATTTCCGATCACGCCCAGGGCCTGCTCGGCGACCTCGTGTACGTCGAGCTGCCCAACGTCGGCGACAGGGTGGAGGCCGGCAACGGTTGCGCGGTGGTGGAGTCGGTAAAGGCCGCGTCGGATGTCTACGCGCCGGTCAGCGGCGAAGTGGTGGCGGTCAATGAGGCGCTCGCCGACAAGCCGGAAACCATCAACGAGGATGCGTACGGCGACGGCTGGTTGTTCGTGGTGAAGGCGGACAACCCGGAAGAAATGGATGCGTTGCTCGGTCCCGACGATTACGCGGAACTGATCGAGAGCGACGAAAGCTGACGTCGTGATCGTCGCTCGACGCAGCCCGTCGAGCGACGCGGACGATCGTCGGGAACGACCATCGTCGCCGCGTTCGGGGATCGTTCGGTGCGCAATCGGCGATCGTCGCGCAAAAAATTTTTTGCTCCGGGTTGTGCGGCATTCAGCCGTGTTTCGCGATCCGCTGGCGCGAAGATCCAATGCGCGCCGAGCCACGGACACCGCGCGGCATGTCGTGATGCCGTAGCCGCGCTGCGTGCGTGCAAATCAACGCGCATGCGGGTTCCAGCGCATCCGCGTTGCGCAGTCCTGAAATGCGATTGGACGTCCATACGTCCGAAATGAAAGCGCGGCAAGCGATGGGTGGAGCGGGGGCGGGTGGTTTGCGACGGCGTGCGGGGCGCCCGCAAGGGCTTCATTCGCCGCAAAATATTGATTGACACCACGAATGCATGGGGATAGCTTTTCGCCCGACGACATGTAGCACAACGGAAACATGCCGACTGCCAAGTACATCAAGCCGTACATCGAGCACGGTCACAAGTCCGAGAAGGTCCGGAAAATAACCGTCTCGATTCCGATGCATGTACTCCGGCTACTTTCCGACGAGCGTACACGTCGTCAAGTGTCCAACCTGCGGCACGCCACGAACA
>DAIUEL010000022.1:0-16728 GCA_036845145.1 Rhodanobacteraceae bacterium
AGAACAGGTTCTGCCAGCAGAATCCGCCCGGACGCTTGCCGATGTTGTAGACGTGGAAACCCGTGCCGACCACACCGGTCAGGGCCGCCGCAGCGTAGACCGAATCGCGGACACGATGCGCGACCTTGCGCTCGTCGCGCGTGCCATGCGCACTCACCGCCAAGGTCAACGCGGAAACCACCAACGGCGTGATCATGGCCTTGTTGTGGAACGTGCCGCGGTAATGTTCGACGCCGCTGTCGAGCAGCGTCGAGGTTGCGATCAGGCCCGCCGCGCGATTGAGCCGTCGCGCCGCAGTCACCGTGGCTTCGCGCGCGTGCGATTCGAACACGTGCCGCGACGGCCGTCGTCGCAAGGCGGCCGCACCCGCGGCCGTTGCCAGCGCACCGAACACCGCCACGCCGGCGCCTTGTCCGAGCCGCATCGAAGATGCCTTTCGCGTCGACCGCACGGCTATTTCGGCGAGCACTCCTTGTGTCCGCACCCGCACCCGCCGCGTTCGGCCTCGTCACGCGGCACTTCGTCGGTGAACTCGGTCGCGTTGCGGCAGTACTCGCTGCAATACGGATGGCCCGCTTCGACCTCGCAGGTGCATTGTTCGTGCCGGCATTTTTCCTTGATGTGATCGATTTCCATGGGATGTCCTCCTTCATGGCGGGTTGGTATCCGCCTTACCGCTACAACCATCGGCGGGTTGACACCCGCCCTACGAAACCTGGTATCTCCTCGCATCCGCATGCTTGAACGCGACGCCCGTGCCGGGCCGCGACAGGTCGGGGTACAGCCGTCCGTCCACCGGCTCGGGCACGCCATCGAACAGCATCCGTTCGATGCGAACGTGGTCGTGAAAATATTCGACATGGCGTGAAGCCCGCGTCGCGCAGGCCGGGTGCATGTGCAGCGCCGGCGCGCAATGCGCGGACAGCGGGACATGGAACGCATCGCAAAGCGCGGCCGCACCCAGATAGCCGGTGATGCCGCCGCAGCGCGTGGCGTCGGCCTGCAGCACGTCGACGGCTCCGGCTGCCAGCATCCGCCGGAAATATCCTGCGTCGTAACCGTACTCGCCGGCAGTGATGTCCATGCCGGCCGGTGCGCGATCGCGCAACACGCGCAACCCATCGAGGTCATCCGACGAGACCGGTTCCTCGAACCATATCACGTCGTATTCCTGCGCGAAGACCTGCGCCATGCGCAATGCCTGCTTGCGCGCGTACGCGCCGTTGGCGTCCACGAACAACTGGACGCCGTCGCCGATCGCCTTGCGCGCAACCTTGGCGCGCGCGGGATCGCGTTGCGGCTCCCGTCCGACCTTCATCTTCACCATCGCGATTCCGTCATCGGCCCAGCCGCCGAGTTGCTCGCGCAACTGCGCGTCGCTGTAGGAGGTGAAACCGCCGCTGCCGTACACCGGAATGGCCTCGCGCACCGAACCCAGCAACTTCACCAGCGGCACGTCCAGCAACTTCGCCTTCAGATCCCATAATGCGTTGTCGACGGCCGAGATCGCCATCGATGCGACGCCGCGGCGGCCCATATTGCGGACCGCCGCGGCCATCGCCCACCACACCCCGGGGATGTCCATCGCATCGCGACCTTCGATCGCGTCTGCGAGCACATCACGAATCAGGACCTGCGTGGCCTTGTCGGCATAGCTGTAACCGATGCCGTGTTGGCCGCCGGCTTCGATCTCCACCAGCACCAGCGTGGTCGAATTCCATTCCAGCGTGCCGTCGGATTCGGGAGCATCGGTCGGCACCTTGTATGCACTCGCCTTCGCCTTGCCGAGCGCGATGGCTTCCATCGTCAACTCTTCCCGTGGCCCGGAAACAGCGTGGCCCAGGTTTCGCGCGCGGATTCGCGCAGCATCGCGTTGGTGCCGGTGTCGCCCTTCAGCATGGATTCGGCGAACGCCTTGGCCTGCTTGAAGGTAATGTGCGGCGGCAACGGCGGCACTTCCGGGTCGGTGATCGCCTCGATCACGCACGGGCGATCGGCTTTCAGCGCTTCGTCCCACGCGGGGCCGATCTGCTCGGGCCGGTTCACCATGATGCCCTTCAATCCGATCATTTCGGCATAGCGGGCGTAGGGGAAATCGATCACGTGCTGCGAGGCATCGTATTTCGGATCGCCTTCCATCACGCGCTGCTCCCACGTGACCTGATTCAGGTCGCCGTTGTTCAGCACCATGATGACCAGGCGCGGGTCCGCCCATTCCTTCCAATAGTCCTTGATGGTGATCAGCTCGGCATTGCCGTTCATCTGCATCGCGCCGTCGCCGACCAACGCGATCGCCACCCGGTCGGGAAACGCGAACTTGGCCGCGATCACGTACGGCACGCCGGGACCCATCGTGGCGAGGCCGCCGGAAAGCGACGCCATCATGCCGTCGCGGATCTTCAGGTCGCGTGCGTACCAGTTGGCGGCCGAACCCGAATCGGATGAAAGGATGCAATTCTCCGGGAGCTTCGGCGACAGTTCCCAGAACACGCGTTCGGGATTGATCGGTTCGGCCTCGACCATCGCGCGCGATTCCAGCACCTGCCACCACTCGCCCACGTTCTTTTCGATCGTGGCGCGCCATTCGCGGTCAGTCTTGCGCCGCAGGCGCGGAATCAGCGCCTGCAGCGTCGCCTTGGCGTCGCCGACCAGGTTGATCTCCATCGGATAACGAATTGAAAGCATCGCAGGGTCGATGTCGATCTGCACCCCGCGCGCCTGCCCTTCCTTGGGCAGGAATTCGGAATACGGAAAGCGCGAGCCGACCATGAGCAGCGTGTCGCACTCGGTCATCAGGTCCCAGCTCGGCTTGGTCCCCAACAAGCCGATCGAGCCCGTGACGAAGGGTAACTCGTCGGGCAGCGCCGCCTTGCCAAGCAAAGCCTTGGCAACGCCCGCACCGAGCAGTTCGGCGACCTCGATCACTTCCTCGCCCGCCCCGAGCGCGCCGGCACCCACCAGGATCGCCACCTTGCTGCCGGCGTTCAGCAGATCGGCGGCCTGCTGCAGATCGTGCTCGGTCGGCACCACATGCGGCGGGCGATAGCCGAGGCCCGAGTGCACCGTGCCGTGTTTGCGCGGCGGTGTCTCGACGGCTTCGACTTCCTGCAGATCGTTGGGAACGATGATGCAGGTAACCGCGCGCTTGGAGATCGCGATCCGCATCGCGCGGTCCACCACGTGCCGCACCTGTGCCGGCACGGTGATCAACTCGACGTATTCCGAGGCGACGTCCTTGAAGAGTGTCGTCAGATCCACTTCCTGCTGGTATTGCCCGCCCAGCGCGGAGCGCGCCTGCTGACCCACGATCGCGACCACCGGCATGTGATCGAGCTTGGCGTCGTACAAACCGTTCAACAAATGGATGGCGCCGGGGCCGGAAGTGGCCATGCACACGCCCACTTCGCCGGTGAACTTCGCATGTGCGCAGGCCATGAACGCGCACATTTCCTCGTGGCGCGCGCGCACCAGTTCGACCTTGCTGCCCGCGCGATTCATCGCGCCCATCAAGCCGTTGATGCCATCGCCCGGATAACCATAAATACGGTGTACGCCCCATTCCCCGAGGCGCTCGATGATGAAATCACCGACCAGCGTCGTCATTGTCGAATCCTTTCGTTGCGACCAACGGCGATCATGCGCGGCAGGCAATGAAGCGTGCGTGAAGCCATTCATGTGCGGCGTCTCGCGCGCCTGAATGGCCCGGAGCAGAAGGCACCGCCGGGCCCGCGCCAACGCCAGCACGCCAACATGGAAGCGCCGTGGCGCACGCGGTTGCATCATCCGGCCTCGAACTGATCGGCGAACTCATGCGCCGAATGCCCGAGCATTAGATCCCGGTGGTGCTGCCTGAGCGGGTCAAGCAAGACTGGTGCAGCAGTCAATGCTTGCGCACCCCGCACACACGAGCTTCTGCGACACTTGGCGAAGGCGTGCATTCCGCGCCTCGTGCTCGTTACGCTGCCCTGGTCACTGACGCCCGGAGACCGACACCCATGCTGACCATCCATGCCGATGGCGAAACGCATCCCCTGGTCTGGCTGCACGGAAATCCCATCCCCGGGAATACCGCCTGGCTGGATCTTTGCGAAGCCGACGCAACCGAGGTCAAGGTCTGCGAAGATCTGGCAAAGGTGAAGCTGCCGGATCGCCAGGACGTCGCGGGGATCGGACTCGCCGGACGCAATCGCAGCAACGAGCGATGCGTTTTCCTGCAGATTTCGCGATTCGCCGACGTGGATGAAGGCGCTTCCGAGACGCCGGTATCGTTGGTGCTGACGCCGCAGGTGCTGGTGACCCAGCGCTATGCGCCCTCGCCGACCTTCGACATCGCGGCCGGCGAGTGGCACGAAGACCAGTCGCACGAGGGCGCCGCCAGCGCATTCGCCGAACTGCTCGAAACCATGACCGAGCGCACCGCCCAGAGCATGGAGAGGATCGCCGGCGACGTCGCCAAACTTTCCGCGCACGTCTTCAGCGAGCGGTTGCGCGAAAGGCAACATCTGCGCCGCTGGCTGGTGTACGTCGGCAAGCTGGAGGCGCGGCTGGCGCGCAGCCGCGGCACCCTGCTCGGCATCATGCGGATCGTGGTGTTCATGTGCGAGAAGCAACCCGAGTGGTTGCCCGACGAACCGACCTTGCGTCTGGCGATGATCCGCAACGATCTCGAAGCGCTGGACCAATTCGACGAGCAGCTCACCGAGAAACTGCAGTTCCTGCTGGATGCGATCCTCGGCATGATCAGCGTCAACCAGAACAACGTGATGAAACTGTTCACCGTGGTGTCGGTGGTGGCCGTGCCACCGGTGTTGCTGGCCGGCATCTGGGGCATGAACTTCAAGGCCATGCCGGAGTTGTCGCAGCCGTGGGGTTACGCAATGGCACTAAGCGCGATTGCTTTGAGCGTGCTGATCCCGCTCGGCATCTTCAAGTGGCGCGGCTGGCTTTCGAGAGATTGACGGCCAAGGGTCCGTCTGGCGCGGATTCGCGCAGGCGAGTTTCGTCCGCGATTTGCTCGCGGACGCGGAAACCCGTTGAATGCAGCATCGCGCGCGTTGGCAGTGGCCACGCTTGCACTCATTGTTCGCGTTCCACGAACTTGAAGAAGCGGCTGGGCTTCCCGTTCGCGGTCTTGTCCTGGTGCAGGAAGGCCAGATGGGCTTCCTCGAACTTGTCAAAGAATTCGTCCCAGTCGATCGCTTCCAGGTCCTCGTTGTCGGTGAACGCGATGCGCAGCACGCCGGCTTCCTCGCCGTCGCCGGTTCCGCGCACGGTGGCAGGCTTGCCGCCACGCTCCTCCGCCCAGCGGCGGATCTCGCCGTAATCGGTGGTGGTTATTGCGTCATGCGCTGTCATGGCAAATGCTCCTGCTTCCGTTCGTCCTGCTCCCTTTTCAAGCCGCTTCTGTCCGCCCTGCTTCTGTTCGACTGTTCCTGTTCGGCCCGCTCTCGTTCGATCCGATCATGCGGCGCCGCGGCACGGCGCGTTCGATATAGCGTTCCAGCGTCTCGGCACGATGTTCGGCGGTGTGTTCGGCCAGCACGCGGCGGCGCGCGGCGGCGCCGAGCGCGCGGCGGCGCGTTTCCGGCGTGTCGCGCAACCATGCCAGCACCTGGGCCGATTCGTGCGCCAGCAGTATCTCCTCGCCCGGCGCAAAGAATGCCTCGATGCCGGGCCACGCGTCTGAAATGATCGGCACGCCGCACGCCGCGGCTTCGAACAGCCGCACGCTGGGCGACCAGCCCGCTGCCACCATGTCGGCGCGAGTGAGGTTCAGCGTGAACCGTTGCGCGTTGTAGAACGCGCGATGGCGGGCCGGCGCAAGATGCTCGATGCGCGTGACGTTGCCCGGCCAGTCGATGCTTTCCGGATATTGCGGGCCGGCCACCGCGAAGCGCCCCCCGGGCCACTGCTCAGCGACGTCCAGCAGGTTTCTCTGCAGCAGCGGTTGTCGATCATCGCTGTAGGTGCCGAGGTAACCCAGGTCGTATTGCGCCGGGGTGCGCGAGGGTGCGTAGCGCTCGGCGTCCACCGCGCAATACAGGGCTTCGGCGCGCGCGCCATAGCGACGGCGCAGGCAGTCGAGAAACGGTCCGCCGGTGAACGAGAGGTACACCCCGAATTCGGCGATCTGGTCCGCGCGCAGGTAGTTGCAACCGCCCTCGCGCAGCTTGCCCATCGTCACCGGCGTGTCGATGTCGTAGAACGCGGTGACGCCGTGCACCGTCCGGAGCAGCCAATCGGCGATGCGCGCGCCCTCGGGCACGAACGATCCGAGCACCACGACGTCGGCGGCCGTGATGTCGCCACCGTGTTCATCGCGCAGCGATTCGGGATCGTCGTACAACACCAGACACGAGGCGAGATCGCGCGGCAAGTCCTGGTTGTCGGCGTACCACGAGCGGTCGCATTCGTAGAAACGTATGCGATGTCCGCGCGCGCGCAATGCGCGGATCAGCGCGCGGTAGGTCGTCGCGTGACCGTTGCCCCAGGCCGAACGCAGCGAAAGGCCGAGAAATGCGAAATCCAGCGGACCTTGCATTCAGGCGGCCTCCACCAGTTCGCGGCCGAGCAGGACCGCCTCGACCTGTTCGGCGCGGAGCGCGTAGGTGTGTTCCCTCAACAGGCGCTGGCGGGCACGCCGGCCGATCGTGCGCGCCTGCGCTTCGCCGATGCCGTGCACGTATTCGGCGACCATGTCGCCGTCGTCGGCGACCAGCACTTCGCGGCCGGGTTCGAGGAACATCTCGATGCCTTCCCAGCGATCCACCACCAGGCAAGCGCCCGCGCCGCCGGCTTCGAATACCCGCGTCGGCGGCGAAAATCCGTAGCGCGCCATGCTGTCGCGGTTGATGTTCAGCACCAGCCGTGGGCTGCAGTTGAGCGCGTTGTGTTCGGCGGTCGGCACGTGGCCGAGCAGGCGCACGTTGGGCGGCGCCGCGTCCCAGCCCGAGCCGCCCAGTATGAACGAACAGCCGGGCATCTGGATCGCGGGTTTGAAGAAGAATTCGTGCACGCGTGATTCGCGGTCAGGCAGCCGGTTGCCGAGGAACGCGAGATCCGCGGCGTAGCGCGACTCGGGCGTCACCGGGTGGTGCGTATCCGGATCGAGCGCGTTGTAGATCGGCACGCAATCGCGCGCGCCGAACCCGCGGTAACCGCTGACCACGCGCGGACCGCCGCCGTAGGTCAGCACCATGTCGAACTTCGGCACCAGCGCGCGGAACGGATCGGCGGGATGGGATTCCATCCGCTCCAGCGTGGCCGGCGCGTCCACATCCCAGAACACGGTGGCGCAGGTCGAGGACTTCAGGCCGGCCACTTCGCGCTCCAGCAGCTCGTCGTCGACGCCCACGCCGCTGGCCTTGATCACGATGTCGCTGCCGCAGCGCGCATGCTGCAAGGCCTCCCGCACGCCGGCTTCGCCGGGCTGGTACACGTGCACGATCGCCCACGACGGATCGGCGATGTCGCGGTGCTTCTGGCGATCCAGCGCGTCGGGTTCGTAGAAGCGGATGCGGTGGCCGCGCGCCGCCAGTGCGCGCAATATGCCGCGATAGTAGGTGGCCGCGCCGTTCCAGTACGAGGACACCAGGCTGGAGCCGAACATCGCGATGTTCAATTTGTCAGGCATGTGCAGCTTCCTTGTGCAGGGTGGTTGGTGTGGAGGCGAAGGCGCCGAGCGCGGCGACGATCGCCATCAGTTCGGCGACGCGGTGTTCGCAGGTGTGTCGCGCGCGGATGCGTTGCAGGCCGCTCGCGGCCAGCGACGCGGCCAGGGCGGGATCGTTCAGCACGTCGCGCAACGCGGTGCGCATTTCGTCGCCGTTCTTCACGGTGAGGTAATCCGTGCCCGGTTCGAACAGGTGCTCGCAATCCAGCCAGGGCGCGGAAACCAGCGGGATGCCGCAGGCCAGCGCCTCGAACACGCGAATGGTGGGAATGCCGGGCAGCGCCTGCGCATAGGGCCGGCGCGGCACGTGCACCGTCAGCGCGGCGCGCGCGAAGGCTTCCGGCACCCGCCAGTTGGGCAACCAGCCACGATAGGTGATGCCGGCGTCGTCCAGTGCCTCGAGTGCCTGCGGCGGATAGCGCACGCCATGCAGGATGGCGCGCAACTGCAGGTCGCGCACCGGGCCGAACAGGTATTCCTCCAGTTCGCGGGCGCGCTCGCCGTCGCCCCAGTTGCCGATCCACACCAGTTGCTGGTCGGGTTCGTTGCGAACGTGCGGATGGAAAATGCGCGTGTCCGCCGCCTCGTGCCAGGTGAACACGCTGTCGTGCCAGCCTTCCTCGAGGTAGCGTTGCCGCACCGCGCCGCCGAACGCCAGCACGCCGTCGTAGTCGCGCAGGTCATAGGCCGCCATTTCCGCGGGCGCGGTGGCGCTGCGATGGTGGGTGTCGTGGAACAGCAGCCGGAAGTCGCCGCGATCGCGGCGTTCGCAGCCGATACGCGCCACCAGTTCCGGCGGGTTCCATTCGTGCACGATCACCACATCCGCGCCGTCCAGCGCCGGCGCCGGGTCGAAACCTTCGGGCTCGTAGGTTCGACTGCGCAGGCGCGGAAAGCGCCGCTGGAATTCCGAAATCGCGCGCTCGCCGTGGTCGGCGACGAGATGCCGCCGGCTCCAGCCGTTTTCCGGCTCGTACACCTCGACCCGATGGCCGCGCGCGATCAACTCCGCCACGATGCCGCGCAGGAAGTGCGCGTTGCCGTGGTTCCAGTCGGAAACCAGCGAGTGGTAGAACAACACGAATTTCATGCGCAGGCCTTCAATGTCGGAGAATCCGTTGTGGAAGCCGGGGCCGTGCGCGCCGCGATTTCTTCGTAAGCGGCGAGGTAGGCATCCGCCATCCGGCTGGCAGTCATGAACATCGCGCGACGACGCGCGCGGGCGCCGAAGCGCGCGCGCAAGGTGTCGTCGTCGATCAGGCGCAGCAGCGCATCGCGCAGGGCGTCGCCGTCATCCGGCGCCACCAACAGCGCGGCGCCGTCCCAGAATTCACGCAGGCTGGCGATGTCGCCCAGCACCAGCGCGCATCCCGCCCGCGCCGCTTCCAGGATCGAAAGCCCGAACGGTTCGTAGCGCGCCGGCAATGCATAGATCGCCGCGCGTCCGAACCAGCGCTGCATCGCGGCCGGCCGCAATACGCCGAGGTAGCGCACGCTGAAGAGGGTGGCCTGGCCCCCGTCGGGCGCACGATCCTGCCCCGCGATGCAAACCGGCCACGGCACCGCGGGCGCGACCGCGGCGAGACGGGCAAGATTCTTGGCTTCGTCCCACAAGCGTCCGGCCCCGAGCACCAGCGGCTGTTTCTTGCAGTCATGCGCGATGCCGTGGGTACCGTTGGGAATCACGCGCACGGATCGTGAGACGCCGTATTCGGCGGCAACGGCATCGGCCATCGCGCGGCTGGGCGCGACCACGATGTCGCTGGCGTCGAGCGCATCGCGCACGTGCGCGCGGTAGCGATCCCAGTTCGATGGCGCCTCGACGCCGTGCACCGCGCGCCACCACGAGGCCACGCAAGAGTGCGCGACGGTGAGCACCGGCGCCGGCCACGCCAGCGCGGCATGGCCGAAATCGTTGGCATGCACGATGTCCGGACGCACCTCGTCGGCGAGCCGCAGCAGCCACTCGCCGGCCGCGCGCAGGTCGCGCCAGGGTTCGTCCATCCACACCAGCTTGCACGCGCGAGAATGGAAGGTGAGGCCGTGGATCGCCGTCGCTTCGGTTTGCTGGGCGCGGCTGGGCGCCGGACCCATCGCCGCCAGCGTGACCGCGTGGCCGCGCAGGCACAGCACGCGCGACAAATCCATCGCGTAGCGCCACACCCCGCCCACCGTGTCGCAGGTCATCAGGATGCGGCGGGGCGCATCGGCGAGCGTGGTGAAATCAACGTCCATAGATGTGGTCCACGATCGCGGCAACGTCGACGAGCCGGCGCGCCTGGGGATCGAAGCGGTCGTCGCGTGCGAGCTTGCGCGCCCAGTCCACCAGTGCGCGACCGCCCCACGCGTCCGGCGGCGCGGCGAGACGACGTGTTCGGGTGCCGTCGTGGCGATCGAGCGTGAAGTCGTAGAACGAACCGCCGACGTTGCGCAACGACGCGCCGCCGCGCGTGCCGTAGAACGAAGCCTCGATCACGGCATCCGCGCCGGCCGGCAGCCGCCACGAACACGTCAGCCGCACACTGGTGCCGTCGTCGAGACGGTAGTGCACGCTCGCGTAATCCTCCGGCGCAGCGATCGGCGGCAGCAGGCGCTTGCCCTGCTGGTACAGGTTCGCGTCCACCGCTTCCACGCGCGCGCGACCGGTCATCCACATCGCGAGATCGATCAGGTGCACGCCGAGGTCCATCACGCAGCCGCCGCCCGACTGGCTGACGTCGTAGAACCACGCCTTTTCGGGACCGTAGGCGTTGTGGAACGTCAGGTCGATCGCGTACAAATCGCCCAGCTCGCCGGCGCGAATCTGTTCGCGCAACGCCTCGATGCCGGCCACGCAGCGGTAGCTGAAATCCACGCCCAGCAGGCGATCGTGCGCGTGCGCGGTCGCCACCACCTGCGCCGCTTCGGCGGCATTGCGCGCGAGCGGCTTTTGGCAGAATACCGCCTTCTCGTGTTCCAGCGCGGCCATCGCGTGCGCGGCGTGCAAGGCGCTGGGCGTCGCGATCACCACGCCGTCGATGCGCTGTTCGAGCAAACCGTCCAGCGATTCGCAGGCGCGCGCGTCACCGAACTGCGCCACGTCTTCGGCGAGCTCCGGATCGACGTCGGCCACCGCGATCACGTCCGCGACCTGCGCATCCATCAGCGCTTCCATTCGCGCGCGACCGATCCAGCCGAGACCGATGAAACCCAGACGTGGCTTGGCGGCGGTCATTCTGCGTGGCGATGGCTGCACGAGCGCGGCCTCCCCGATCACGCTCATGGCGCCACCACCGCTTTCATGAATCCCGCCGGCCGCTCGCGCATCAACGTGAACGCGCGGTCGAGTTCGCGCAAGGGCATTTCGTGGGTGACCAGCGGGAACGGATCGAGCGTGCCGTCGGCGACCGCGCGCATCGCTTCGCGCAGGCCGCGCGCCTGCACGGCCGGATCGCGCTCGTGCGCATTGATGACATCGAGCCCGCGCCAGTTCCATTGCTGCATGTCCACCTGGCGCGAACCGTCCTGGTGGTAACCCGCGACCATCATGCGGCCGCCTTCCGCGCACAACGCGGAGGCGAGGTCCAGCGTTGCCTGTTCGCCACCCGCTTCGATCACGCGCTCGCAACCGCGACCGTCGGTGAATTCCAGCACCGCACCGACCGACGTGCTGGAATCGCCGTCCAGCGCGTACGCTGCGCCGCAGCGGAGTGCCACGTCGCGCGCCCACGCCCGACGCGTCAGCGCGATCACGCGCGCGCCGGCGCGGGCCGCGCCCTGCACCAGCAGTGCGCCGATGAACCCGACGCCGACCACCGCCAGCCACTGGCCGGCGCGGATGTCGCTGCGCCGCAGGATGTTCATCACGCACGCCAGCGGCTCGCCCGGCAAAGGGCGATCGCCGACGCAATCGGGAATGCGCGCGATCATCGACGCAGGCGCGAAATCGTGGGTGGCGTACGCATGCTGGGAAAGGATCGCGACCCGGTCGCCCACCGCGAAGTCGCGCACGTCGTCGCCGACCGCGACGATTTCACCCCAGCCTTCGTGGCCCGGCGCGCCGGCTTCCAGCGGATAGCAGAACCATTCGCGACCTTCCCACACCGGCACGTTGGAGGCGCACACGCCGCAGCCGTGCAGGCGCACGAGCACTTCATCGGTTGCGGGCGCGCGCAGGCGCGTTTCGGCCATGTGCATCCGGCTTTCGCCGAGAAAGATCGCCTGCGCAACGGCACCCGGCGCAATCCCGGCAGCTTTGTGTTCCTCGACCTGCGCATTCATGCCGCGTGCACTCCGGCCTCGACCAGCTCCGGCGCCTCGCCGTCGGCGAGCCAATGGAACAACCGGCCGATGCCATCCCGCGCCTGCACCCGTGGACGCCAGCCGGTGGCGGCGGCGAACCGCCGCGTATCGGCGACGAACCAGCGCTGGTCGGCTTCCCGCCAGTCTTCGCGCAGCACCTTCGGCACCCGTCCGTCCACCAGCGCCGCGACCTCGTTCAGAAGCTCCTGCAGGCTGATGGTGTTGTCCGGGCCGCCGCCCATGTTGAAGGCGCGCCCGCGCAACGCGTCACGATCTTCCGCGCACATCAGCAGCGCATCGACCAGATCGTCCACGTAAAGAATGTCGCGCACCTGCAAACCATCGCCGTAGAGCGTGATCGGCCGGCCCTGCATGGCCCACAACAGGAAATGCGCGACCCAGCCCTGGTCCTCGTTGCCGCACTGGTGCGGCCCGTAGATGCAACTCATGCGCAGCACCACGGCGGAAAGCCCGAAGCTGCGCGCGTAGTCGAGGATGTACTGGTCGGCCGCGCCCTTCGAGCAACCGTACGGGCTGCAGAAATCCAGTGGACGCGTCTCGTCGATGCCGTGACGCCGCACGTGCTCGTCGTCGGGTTCGTAGCGCGTGCCCGCGGCCGACAGCGCGATGTCCGGCAACGCACCGTACACCTTGTTGGTGGACGTGAACACCAGCGGGATGCGGCGCCGTTCGCGCCGGATGGCCTCCAGCAAATTCAGCGTGCCGCGCAGGTTGATCTCGAAATCCTCGACCGGATCTTCGAGGCTGGAGGTCACCGCGACCTGCGCCGCAAAATGGAAGACGGAGCCGGCGCGCCGCACCGCGTCGGCCAGCACCTCGGCATCGCGGGTGTCGGCGAGACAGGTGCGCAGACGACTGCCGCCGCGCCGCGACAGCCAGCGCAGGTTTTCCGCCACGCCCGCGCGCGCCATGTTGTCGAACACGATCACTTCGTGACCGAGTTCCAGCAGCCGGGCCGCGACATTGGTGCCGATGAAACCGGCGCCGCCGGTGATCAGCACCGGGCCTTCGATGCGCGGTGCGGCGACTTGCGCGTTCACAGCCTGAGGCCCCGGTGCGCCAGTTCCCGGCTCGCCAAATCCGCCCGGTCCTGCGCACTCTGGGTTCGAATCCATTCCACCAACTCCTCCAGTCCCTGTTCCAGTGAAACGCGCGGCGCGTAGTCCAGCACCATGCGCGCCAGCGTGATGTCGGCGAAGCAGTGGCGGATGTCGCCGACGCGGAATTGCCGCGTGATGTCGGGCGCGATGTCGCTGCGTCCCAGCGCCTTGCCCAGCGTCGCCGCGATGTCGAGCACGGTGGACGCCTGGCCGCTGCCGATGTTCATCGCGTGACCGGGCGCGCCGGGCGCTTCGAGCGCCAACCGGCAGGCGCGCGCCACGTCGTGCACGCTGACGAAGTCGCGCCGCTGCAGGCCATCCTCGAACACCACCGGCCGACGGCTGTTGAGATAGCGCGCGGCGAAGATCGCCAGCACGCCGGTGTACGGATTCGATAGCGCCTGGCGCGTGCCGTAGATGTTGAAGAAGCGCAGCGCCACGGTCGGGATGCCATAGGCCTCGCCGATCATCAGGCACAGCCGCTCCTGGTCCATCTTGGACAGCGCGTACACCGAGGAAGGGTGCGGCGCCTTGGATTCGGGCGTCACCAGCGGCACCAGCGCTTCGCCATTGGCGCCGCGCACTTCCCACTGGCCTTGCAGCAACTGGTTGCGCGAACGCTCCGGCGGCGCCACGAGATTGCCGCCGTCGTCGCAGTACAGGCCTTCGCCGTAGATGCTCATGCTGGAGGCGACGATCAATCGTCCCACCGGCTCTCGGCTCAGTGCCTCCAGCAGCACCGCGGTGCCGCGATTGTTGACATCGGTGTAGCGCTCGATCTGGTACATGCTCTGGCCGACGCCGACCGCGGCCGCGAAGTGGAATACCGCGTCCACGCCGCGCAGCGCGTTGCGCACCGCCTTTGCATCGCGCACGTCGCCGCGCAGCAGTTCCACCTCCTGGTCGAGGTACTCCGGCCATTCGCCTTCCGCACCGTGCACCTGCGCATCGAGGTTGTCGAGCACCCGCACGCGATAGCCGTGCAACAACAATTCGTCGGCCAAGTGCGAACCGACGAAACCGGCGCCGCCGGTGATCAACACGGTGCCGGGCGTGCCGCCGCCGTTTGGCTTTTGCTTTTCAGGCGATGGCATTGCTGGCCTCCGGCGGCGGTTGTTCGAACTGGCTCAACACACGGTCGAACCATGAAATGGTGCGTTTCAGGCCGGTGTCGAGCGAGACGCGCGGCTGCCAGCCGAGCGTGGTGCGCGCCAGCGCGATGTCGGGACAGCGGCGGGTCGGATCGTCCGCCGGCATCGGACGGTGCACGATGCGCGAACGCGATCCGGTGAGATCGATCACGCGCTGTGCGAGCTCCGCCACCGTGACTTCCTCGGGGTTGCCGAGATTGACCGGCCCGGTGAGCGCGGCCGGCGAGCCCATCAGCTTCAGGATGCCGTCCACCAGGTCGTCGACATAGCAGAACGAACGCGTCTGGCTGCCGTCGGCGTGCACCGTCAGCGGCTGGTTGCGCAGCGCCTGCACGATGAAGTTGGACACCACGCGGCCGTCGCCGACCTGCATGTGCGGACCGTAGGTGTTGAAGATGCGCGCGACCTTGATTTCCAGGCCGTGCATCCGGTGGAAATCGAAGAACATCGCCTCCGCGCAGCGTTTGCCTTCGTCGTAGCAGGCGCGCGGACCCACCGAACTCACCGCGCCACGGTAACTTTCGCGCTGCGGATGCATTTCCGGTTCGCCGTACACCTCGCCGGTGGACGCCTGGAATGCGCGTGCGCCGCAGGCACGCGCTTCGTGCAGCACGTTCAGGGCGCCATCGGTGCAGGTGCGGATGGTCTTTTCCGGATCGCGCTGGTAATGCTGCGGCGATGCACAGCAGGCAAGATTGAAAATCCAGTCGGCCTTCAATGTCGCGGGCGACACGATGTCATGGCGCCTGAAGCGGAATCCCGCCTGCCCGATCAGGGGCGTGAGGTTGTGCATGCTTCCGGTCGAGAGGTTGTCGATCGCGGTGACGTCGAATCTCCGTTGCAACAACTTCGCGCAAAGATGGCTTCCGAGGAATCCGGCGCCGCCGGTGACCACCGCCCGTTTTCCGCTGCCCATCCGTGCATCCCAATCCATGGCATCCATTCCAGACACTCCTTGTCGTTCGCCGCAGCGGGCGTTCCAGAGCAAGATGCGTGCCGAACCACCGATGCGGCCTGAAGCGGGGCCGACAATCAGCTTCAAAGTACCCAAGCGGCAATGCATTCGTGCGTTCACGCGCTCCGGGCCTGCGCCGTTCAACAAGGTGAACCGGCCATCGCAACCCGGGAATCAGTTACCGGCCGCTCGTTCAATCCGAAAATTTTTCGCAATCGCTGCCGCCGGTGCGCCCTCCCAGGGTCAGGCCGGCGGCGCGACGGACGAAGCCGCCGGTTCGTGCCCGGTCATCGCCAGCAACGCCGGCCATGGCACCTCGATGCCCTGCCGGCGTCCTTTCAGCGTCAGCTTCAACCTGTGCGGTCCAGCACCAGCGTGTAGGGCCGGGAGTCGATTTCGATTTCGCGTCGCAGCGGCTGTCGAGCTTCGTCACGTTGTTCTCCTGACGCCGCGAACGGCGCGGGTCATGTATCCAGGCAATGCCTGAGGAATCGGATGGCGGCCTTCTCCAGCCGCCGTGGATGTGCAACCAGGTGCGCCGGCACGCGGCGATGCAGATCGCCGCTCTGCCAGCCGGTCACGACCTGCGGACACACATAGGATTTGCGCGCGACCGCCGGCGTGTTGCCGAGTTCTTCCGCGGCGGCCACGATGGCCCGGCGCACCGCCGCGCGTTCCGCGCGCTCGCCACCCCGGGTCGGCAGCGGCGTGCGCGCGAGACAGGCGATCACGGTGAGCGTGCCGGCCCATGTGCGAAAATCCTTGGCGCTGAAGCGTTCGCCCAGGATGTCGCGCAGGTATTCGTTCAATTGCGCCGCGGTCGCGCGCCGCGGCACGCCCTCGTCGTCGTACTGGAACAGCGCGCCCCCCGACAGCCGGCTGCAACGGCGGACCAGCCGCACCAGCCGCCGATCGGTCAACACGGCTTCGCGCTGCTGTCCGCTCTTGCCGGGGAAACGAAACGTCACGGTGCCGTCGCGGGTGAACGTCACGTGCCGCAAGCGCAGCGTCGTCAAGCCGTAGGAATGATTGGTGCGCGCGTACTCGGCGTTGCCGATGCGGATCGAGGTGGCCATCATTACTGCAGTCATGACCGCGAGCACCTTGTCGCGCGGCAGACCCTCGAGGCGCCGGTCGCGGCGCAGGCGCGCGCGCAACGCCGGCAGGCGTTGGCCGAAACGCAGCAGGCGCCGGTATTTCGTCGCGTCGCGGCTGTGCTGCCATGCCGGGTGGTAGCGGTACTGCTTGCGTCCGCGCGCGTCGCGTGCGGTGGCCTGCAGGTGCCCGCGCGGGTCGGCGCAGATCCAGACGTCCACGTACGCGGGCGGAATGGCCAGGGCGCGGATGCGCGCCAGCGTCGCCGCGTCGCGCACGCGCGCGCCTTTCGAGTCGAGGTAAACGAAGCCGCGACCGGCGCGGCGACGGATGATGCCGGGTTCACTATCGCTTGCATAACGCAACTTGCGCATGCGCGCGCGCCGGACCTGGCGTCGGTGCGCGCGGGTGGCGGTTCCGGTTTTCGACATGGCCGATGCGTGCGATCAGCCG
>DAIUEL010000022.1:16828-21039 GCA_036845145.1 Rhodanobacteraceae bacterium
TTCCAGGATCTGCTTGATCATGTGGAAGTGCGCCAGCTCCTCGTTGCATTGCTCCTGCAACAGGTCGCGGGTCGGTCCTCCCTGCCACGTGCCGAGCGCCTCGAATTTCACCAGCACCGCTTCATAGGCGCGCACACCCGAGCGCTCGAACGCCAGGCGTTCGCCCAGTTTGTCGATGAACGATGCGAGTCGATGCCCCTGCAGGCCGTGCAGGGCCATCTCGGCCATTCGGCGCGCGGAGGCGACGGCCGGCACCGAACCGAACCTGCCGGCTTGACCGGTGAATTTTTCGCGCATGCCGGTGGCCCGCAACGACTCCGTGTGCGGCGGCGGGGCGCCCGAGGCGGTGCGTTCGAGCGCCCGGCCATCCACCGGCGGCGCCTTGATGCCAGTGCGGTTGTGGCCCATCACCTGTTCGCGTGAATGTGTCGCTTCCATGTGTTTGTCCCTCCTTGGGAGTCATTCTTCGCCTGCACCAGCAGGGTGTTTTCGAGTCCCGCTATGCGGCCTGATGCGAAATGCGGTCGATCAGCTCGGTTCCGGGTCGCCAGACGTAGTTTTCCGCAACCATGCCGCTGAACGATCCACCCCTGTTGAGATGGTCACGGTATGCGGCGGATCGCGCACCGTCGTTGAATTGCCCGCGCGGCCCTATCCGATGGCCTTCGGCGGTGTAGTCCACTTCCCGGTCCAGCACCTTGCGGACGAATTCGCGGTGGCTCGTGTAGTCGATCATGTCGGGCAGCTCCTCCGGCAGCACCTCGGCGGGATCGCACCCATCTCGATGCCGTTCATCAGGATGATCCGCACGCGGGTGAATGCGTCGTCATCCGGCTTGCTCATCGGCGCGGGCGTCAGTTCGCGCGGGGTGAAGCGTGGTCGTTCCAACGGCACGCCCTTCTCTTCCATGAGTTTGAGTGCCATTGCAAAAATGCTCCCTTGTGTCGGTGAAGACCCGCCGGCAAGGGAGCCGGCGCGACGATTTTGCTCACGGCTGGCCGTGGCCGTATGCCTGACGGCAGTGGCGGTACTCGGCGCGCGAAAGCTTGTCGTCGTAATTGCCGTCGCGCTCGCTGAAGTGGCTGGCCCGCCACTAGTGGCCGGCGGTATCGGACTCGCTCACGTAGCGCTAGGAACCGGCCAGCGATGAAAACTTCGGGTTGTTGCGCGGCGTGTCGTCGTTGTCCGTTCCGTTGATGTCGCGGTCGGTGGTGTTGTTGTCGTAACAATTGCCGCCGCTGGTGCACTGCCTGGTTTGTGCGGACGTGGTCGGCACCGTCTGCGGCAGCGGCGGGTTCTGTTGCGTGCGGGGTTGCGGCTGCCGGGTTCGTGGCGGTGCCTGCTGCGCGTGGGCGGCGCAGGCGAACAACAGCGCGGCCGCCAGGGCGACCATCACGGAAAGCTGCTGTCGCTTCATGTCGAACCTCCTTGTTGGCGGCGAGCTTCGACGAAGCAATACGTATGCCACGCCTTCCGCGTGCATTCATGATTGGAAGCGCGCGTTCAGAGTGTGTTCGCATTCCAAAGGTAGCGCGTGGATCGCGCAGAAGGCCGCGCGCACGGAGATGCCAAGCCCGATGCAAAAATTGCCCGAGTGCGAACGGGCGTGCGTGTGCACCCAAAAGTCCGTCGGCTCACCGCCCAGTTGTCGCCGGGCCGCGAACAACCTCCCCCGCGAATCCGGAAGCGCACTGCACGATTCATTCCATCGCCCCGAAAGGCTTTCGCGCCAGCGAAAATTTTTCGCAAGCACACGCTTTCGTGCAACCCGTCACCAGGCGGGCCGTGCATCCAGCGATTCGGAAGCGGTGCGGCCCGTGTCGATCTGCGTTTCCAGCAGCCGCTCGATGCAGGCATCGATGCGCCGGGTCGATTGCCGGCTATGGGCATTCGCCAGTTCGCGGCGAATCATGCACACCGCAGCGGCGCCTTTTCGCGCCTTGCGCGCAAAAGTTTCCCGTTGGGCCGGCCGCCATGCGACCAGTGCGGCGGCTTCGTTGTAGCGGCGTTCCTCGTCCATCACGGCGAGCATGTCCAGAAGATTTGCCCGATCCATGGCTACCTCCTTTTTATTTTCGCGCTGTTGCTGACCGCCCGCAGCATAGGCAGGCGTACATCTAGATCGCGTCAATTCCGGGTGCAGCGACGTTCACCCGAAATGAATGCGGGACTGATACGCTCGCTTTCATGGCAGGACGCCGCACGCCGAATCGTTCAACGGAAGGGCTTGCGACCTATCGGCGCAAGCGCCATTTCGAGCACACGCCGGAACCGGCCGCGACACCGCGCGGACGACGTTCGCATGCACCGGCGGGACGCCAGTTCGTGATCCACCTGCATCACGCGCGCCGTCGTCACTTCGACCTGCGTCTGCAAGTCGGCGGCGTGTTGCGCAGCTGGGCGGTGCCGAAGGGGCCTTCGCGTGATCCGTCTATCAAGCATCTCGCGGTGGAAGTGGAAGATCACCCGCTGAGCTATGGTTCGTTCGAGGGCACGATTCCCGAAGGCCACTACGGCGCCGGCACCGTCGCGATCTGGGACGAAGGCACGTGGAGCACCGAAGGCTCCGCCGCGCAGCAGATCGGCGACGGCCATCTGCGTTTCGAATTGCACGGCTCGCGTTTGCGTGGCCGCTGGTCGCTGGTGCGCACCCGAATGCAGGCGGGCAAACCGCAGTGGCTGCTGATCAAGGGCGACGACGAATTCGTGGTACCCGATGACGTGGCCGACGACACGCCGCTGTCCGAATGGAAGGCGGAACATCACGTCGAAGCGCCATCGCGCGCGAAACGTTCTTCGCACGGCGCCAATGCGCCTTCGTTGCCCACCCCCGACCAGTTCGAGCTGGAGCTCGCGCGCCTGCATGAGCGCGCGCCGCAGGGCGAAGACTGGCTGCACGAGGTGAAATACGACGGCTACCGGATGCTGGCGTGGCGGCGTGGGCGCGAGCTGCAACTGTTGTCGCGCAACCGGCTCGACTGGACGGAAAAGCTTCCCGTGATCGCGGATGCGATCCTCGGGCTGGACTGCCGCAGCTGCGTGCTGGATGGCGAGCTGGTGGTGTTCGACGAACACGGGCGCAGCCGATTCGACCTGCTGCAGAAGCAATTCAATCTCGCGCAGGCGCAAACCGTGCGCTACGCAGTGTTCGACCTGCTCGCGTTGAACGGCGACGACCTGCGCGATGCGCCGCTGCTGGAACGCAAGGCCGCGTTGTCGCGCCTGCTCGATGCGAATGATCCCGCCACGAGCCCGCTGGTGGTGTCTGGATTCCTCCGCGGCAACGGCGCGCTCGCGTACCAGCGCGCCTGCGAAGCCGGGCTCGAAGGCGTGATCAGCAAATCGGTCGACGCGCCCTATCGCGGCGGCCGCGGCGACAGTTGGCGCAAGCTGAAGTGCATCGACTCGGATGAATTCGTGATCGTCGGCTACACACCGGGAAAGGGTTCGCGCGGCGCGCTGGGCTCGCTGTTGCTGGCGGAACCGCGCGGCAAGGCGTGGCGCTATGTGGGACGCGTTGGCACCGGGATGGACAGCGCGATGCTGGAGCGCTTGCACGATCAACTGAAGGTGGCGAAGGGCAAGCCCGAGTTGATCGATGCGCCCAACGCCAAGCAGCTGCGTGGCGCGAAGCCGACTTGGGTGCAGCCGGGCATCGTGGTGGAAGTCGAATTCCGTGGCCGCACCGGCGACGATTTCCTGCGCCAGGCCGCCTTCAAGGGTTTGCGTCCCGACAAGTCACCGGCGGATCTTCGCGACAGCGATCGCGGCAAGGAGGCAACGGCCATGGCATCCGCGAAATCTCCCTCAAAATCTGCCGCCCGCAAGGGTTCGCCGCGCAAGCAAGCCGCCGGTGAACCGGCAATCAACCTCACCCATCCCGACCGCGTGCTGATCGAAAAGCCGCGCGTCACCAAACGCGCGCTCGCGGAATTCTACGCAAGCATCGCCGAGCACCTTTTGCCGGGCGTGGTCGGGCGCCCGCTGTCGCTGGTGCGCTGCCCCGACGGCGCGGGCAACGAGTGTTTTTTCCAGAAGCATCCGATGACCGGCATGCCGGATGCGATCGGCGTGGGCGACGCGCGCAGCGCGGAAGGCAAGCAGCAGGACTACGTGTACGTCAACGACATCGAAGGCGTGATCGGCCTGGTGCAGATGAACGTGATCGAGATCCATCCGTGGGGCTCGACCATCGCGGACCTCGAACATCC
>DAIUEL010000023.1:0-7059 GCA_036845145.1 Rhodanobacteraceae bacterium
TTCTTCAGCAACGCGCGGGCGATCGCGACCCGCTGCTTTTCGCCGCCCGAGAGTTTCAGGCCGCGCTCGCCCACCGTGGTCTCGTAGCCTTGCGGCAGGCTCGTCACGAAGTCGTGGATATGCGCGGCGCGCGCCGCGGCGTGCACCTCGTCGGGCGTGGCGTCGGTACGGCCGTAGGCGATGTTGTAATAGACGGTGTCGTTGAACAGCACCGTATCCTGCGGCACGATGCCGATCGCAGCCCGCAGCGATTCCTGGGTCACCGCGCGAATGTCTTGCCCGTCGATCATGATGCGTCCGCCGCTGACGTCGTAGAAGCGGAACAGCAGCCGCGACAGGGTGGATTTGCCCGCGCCGGTTTCGCCGACCACGGCCAGCGTCTTGCCGGGCGGAATCGTGAAATCGATGTCGTCGAGGATCGCGCGGTCGGGGTTGTAGTGAAACGACACGTGCTCGAACCGCACCTCGCCGCCTAGCGCCACCAGCGCGTTCGCAGCGGGCGCGTCCTGCACTTCGGCATGTTCGTCGAGTAGCGAGAACATGTGTTCCATGTCGATCACGCCCTGCTTGATCTGTCGCCAGGTGAAGCCGAGCATGTTCAGTGGAATCGCAAGCTGCAGCAGCCAACCGTTGACCATCACGATGTCGCCGACCGAAAGCGTGCGCGCGACCACGCCGGAAGCCGCCATGACCATCAGCAAGGTCACGCCGATCGCGATCACCAGCGCCTGCGCGCCATTCAGCACCGCCAGCGAACTCTCGGTTTTCACCGCTGCGTCTTCGTAGCGGCGCAGGTCGGCGTCGTAGCGGCGCGCCTCGAATTCCTCGTTGCCGAAATACTTCACCGTTTCGTAGTTGAGCAGGCTGTCGATCGCGCGTGCGTTGGCCAGGCTCTCGACTTCGTTCATCACGCGCACGCCGGCGGTGCGCCACTCGGTGATCCAGATGGTCACGACGATATAGATGGCCATCGTAACCAGCGTGACCACCGCATAACGCCAATCCAGCTGGCGCAGCATGAATGCGATCACCACCGCGATCTCGAAGATCGTCGGGATGATGTTGAACACTACCCAGCCGAGCAGGTTGTACACGCCCCGGGTGCCGCGTGAGATGTCGCGGCCGACGCCGCCGGTGTGGCGGTCCAGGTGGAAGCGCAGCGACAGTTGGTGCAGGTGCCGGAACGCGTCCAGTCCCGACGCGCGCATCGCACGTTGGCTGACGCGCTCGAACACGGTGTCGCGGAGCTGCCCGAACAACGCGCCGATCAGGCGCAATACGCCGTACAACGCAATCAGTGCAATCGGCACGGTCAGCGCGGCAATGCGCGGATCCAGGTGATCGACGATGCTCTTGAACGCGAGCGGCACGTAAACCGTCGCCATCTTCGCGATCACCAGCAGCGTGGCGGCAACCGTCATCCGCGCCGGAAAGCCGCGGATGTAGGGCCACAGCATCGCCAGCACCCGCAACGTGCCGCTGCCCGGGCGGGATTGCTCCGGATGCCTCGCGGGCGAAGTGGCCGTCTCCGCCGTCGTCGCGCCCGCGCGTTCGTTGCGCGGCGCGGCGGTCGCGTGGGGCGTTACCGCTGGCTTGGGCTTCGCGCCGTTCGGGTTGGACGGCTGTTCGGGGTGCTGCGGATCGGCCATGCACGAATCATGGGGGCGCCGCGGCCGGGCTTCCAGCCCGATCCGTTAAACTTTCGCGTTTCCGCCATGCTTTGATCCCGATGACTTTCCGCACCCGCTTCGCCCCCAGCCCCACCGGTTTCCTGCACATCGGTGGCGCCCGCACTGCGCTTTATTGCTGGCTGGAGGCGCGGCATCGCGGCGGGCAGTTCATCCTGCGCATCGAAGACACCGACCGCGAGCGCTCCACCGACGCCGCGGTGCAGGCGATCCTGGACGGCATGCATTGGCTGGGGCTCGATCCCGACGAGGGTCCGTTCTACCAGACGCAACGGATGGAGCGTTACCGCGAAGTCGCGCAGCAGTTGCACGACGCGGGCAAGGCGTATTGGGCGTACGAGTCGAAGGAAGAGCTCGATGCGATGCGTGCCGCGATGAAGGAGCGGGGCGAAAAGCCGCGTTATGACGGTCGCGCGCGCGACGCGGACCTGTCGTACCGTGATGATCCCAATCGGGTGCTGCGCTTCAAAAATCCGCAAACCGGTTCAGTCGTCTTCGACGACAAGATCAAGGGCCGCGTCGAGTGGGCGAACGCCGAACTCGACGATTTCGTGATGCTGCGTTCGGACGGCTTCCCCACCTACAACTTCGCAGTGGTGGTGGACGACCTCGACATGCGGATCACCGAGGTGATCCGCGGCGACGATCACGTCAACAACACGCCGCGCCAGATCAATCTTTATGAGGCGCTGGGTGCGCCCGTCCCGACATTCGCGCACTTGCCGATGATTCTTGGCCCGGACGGCCAGAAGCTTTCCAAGCGCCACGGCGCGGTCGGCGTGATGCAGTATCGCGAAGACGGTTACCTGCCGCACGCGCTGCTGAATTACCTGGTGCGGCTCGGCTGGTCGCATGGCGATCAGGAAATCTTCTCGATCGCGGAGATGATCGATCTGTTCGACATCGCCAACGTCAACCATTCCGCCGCGCGTTTCGACTTCGCCAAGCTGGGCTGGCTGAACCAGCACTATTTGAAGGAGGGCGATCCGGGTGAACTTGGCAAGGAACTGGCGTGGCACCTGGAACGACTCGGAATGGATGTATCGAAGGGGCCCGATCCTGCCGAGGTCGTGGTCGCCTTGCGCGAGCGCGCGCAGACCCTGAAGGCCATGGCCGAGCAGGCGCGCATCTGGTACGCGTCGATCCAGGCGTGGGACGACAAGGCGGTGAAGAAGCATTTGCAGGCAGAAGGTGCCGCGGACGTCTTGCGTGCGATGCACGCGAAGCTCGCGGCGTTGCCGGCGTGGAAACCGGCCGACATCCATGCGCTGGTCGCGGAAGTCGCAACCGAACGCGGCATCGGCATGGGCAAGGTCGCGCAGCCGTTGCGCGTCGCGATGACCGGCACCGCGGTGTCGCCGTCGATCGAGGACACGGTGTACCTCGCCGGTCGCGAAGTCGCGTTGCGCCGCATCGACGACGCGATCGCGCGCGCGATGAATTGATCGTCATTCCGGCGCAGGCCGGAATCCATTTGTTGAAGCAGATCAAAATGGATCCCGGATTGCCGCTTTGCGGCATCCGGGATGACGAACAGGATGGTTGTGCCTCCGCGGTTCACCGTCCGCCACCGGCATGAATGAGCTCCTGCACGAACTCCTGCAAGGCGTCGACCCGAATGCGTCCGGCGCGTTCGGGCGGTTGCTGCACAACATGCTGGCGCTGGTGCCGTGGTGGCCGCTGATCGAGTTCACGATCGTGTGCGCGGTGATCGGCGCCGTGCTCGGCTGGTGGCGGGGCAGGATCGTGTTCGGTGTCGCGCTCGCACTGGTGGTGGGTCCGATCGGGTGGGCGGCGTTGTGGGCGCTGCCGCCGGGGCATTACGGTCCGGCAAGGGGAAGGCTCGATCGGCGGCAGGCGACGCAAGGCAAAACCGTGATCGTGCGTTGAACGCGCTTGCAAACGCCTTCATTCGACCCGAGATAGCTTCCAGCCCGTGCCGCTTCGCGCGAGCGCTAGAATGCAGCCATGGTCACCGCACCCAAAGCCGCGCACCATCACCATCACCACGACGCCGCCGCCATCGTGCGCGAGATCGAGCACGAATGCGATGCACGGGGCCTGCGCCTGACGCCCTTGCGGCGCGAAGTGCTGGAGCTGGTCGCCAAGGCGCGCAGGCCGGTCAAGGCGTACGATCTTCTGGAATCGCTGCGCGACCGCCACGCCGGTGCGGCGCCGCCCACCGTCTATCGTGCGCTGGATTTCCTGCTGGAAAACAGCTTCATCCACAAGCTGGAGTCGATCAACGCCTTCGTGTTCTGCCAGCACCCGGCTGAGGCGCATCAGGTGCCGTTCCTGATCTGCGACGTGTGCGAAAGCGCCACTGAAGTCTGCGACGAGGGTGCCATCGCACACCTGATCGAACGGCAGGCGCACGATTTCGGTTTTCGCGCCAAGGCGCAAACGCTCGAAGTGCACGGCGTCTGCAGGCGGTGCGGCTCGGCCTGACAGGCCTCCGCTTTCCGGATTCACGTTCCTGGCGCAATCCGTGCGCACGCGACGCTGCGTGTTGCAGATTGAAAATGAAATGTTATAACATAACATTCATGCCGCCCATTCCAGACCAGAACAATCCGCGTCGGAAAGCCCAACTCGCAATTGCCGCCGCCGCGTTAGGCTGCCTGATCCACGCCTCGGCGTTCGCCGACGGTGCAGCCATGAAAAAGCGGCAGGCACCATTGCCGGTGGATCAAACCGCCGAAGCGGATACCCGACACGTCGCGACATCCCGAACCGACGCACCGCTGACGCTGGACACGGTACAGGTCAATGCGCGCCTCGACCGTGCGCGCAATGCCTTGTCCCCGGATACCGGCACCAGCCGGACGGTGTTCGATCGCAAGGCCATCCGCCAGTTGCCGCAGGGCGAGGACACGCCACTGAACCAGGTGTTGTTGCAGGCGCCAGGCGTGGTGCAGGATTCGTTCGGGCAACTGCACGTGCGCGGTGACCACGCCAATCTGCAATACCGCATCGACGGGGTCATCATCCCGGAGAGCATCAGTGGTTTCGGCCAGGTCCTCGATACGCGCGCAATCGCATCGCTCACTTTCCTGACCGGCGCGCTGCCCGCGCAGTACGGGTACCGGACGGCGGGCGTGGTGGAGATCGAGACCAAATCGGGCGCGCAACTCGGCAATGGCGGCAACATCAGTCTGTACGGCGGCTCGTTCGGAACGTTCAATCCGGGCGTTGAGCTGCATGGTAATCGGGGGCGCTGGTCGTATTACCTGACCGCGAACTTCCTCGAAAGCGACATCGGCGTTCAGAACCCGACGCCGGCGCGCGACGCGATCCACGATCACACCGACCAACTCAAGAGCTTCGGCTACGTCTCGTATCTCGTCAACGACGACACGCGCGCCGGCTTCTATTTCGGCACGGCCAACAACCGTTTCCAGGTTCCGAACAACCCCGGCCAGTCGCCGGAGTTCGTGTACGGCGACATCAGCGACTTCGATTCCTCCAAACTGGACGAGAACCAACGCGAAGTCACGCGCTTCGGCGTGTTCAACCTGCAAGGCCACTTCGCGGGCCTGGATACCGATTATCGCGTCGCGATCGGACAGCGCTTCAGCAGCGTGGCGTTCCGGCCGGACCTGGTCGGCGACCTGATGTTCAACGGTGTGGCGTCAACTGTTCGCCGAGGCAATCGGGCGACCACGTTGCAGGCGGATTTCTCGACGTCGCTGGGCGAATCGCACCTGTTGCGCTATGGGCTGTACGCGGAAAGCGAAGGCGCAACTTCCGGCAACGATTCCTGGGTTTTTCTGGCCGACGCGGATGGCGCGCAGACCTCGGCCACGCCGATCCGCGTGATGGATGACCACTTCCAGCGCGCGCACACGCTGGGCGCCTACATGCAGGACCAGTGGCAGGTTGCCGACGACCTCGTGGTCAACTACGGCCTGCGCGCGGACCGTTACAGCGCGTGGTTGAAGGAAGGGCAGGTCAGTCCGCGCGTGGGCCTGGTGTGGAACGCGACGGCGGGCACCATCGTGCACGCCGGTTACGCCCGCTATTTCACGCCACCCGACACCGAACTGATCGCGCCCGAGGACATCGCGCTGTACGCAGGCACCACCAACCAGTTGCCGAACGATCTCACCGGACCGGTGAAGGCCGAGCGTTCGAACTATTACGACGTGGGCGTCTCGCAAAAACTCGGGCCTCATTTGACGATCGGGCTGGACGGCTACGACCGGCAGGTGAACTATCTGCAGGACGAGGGCCAGTTCGGCGCCGCGCTGGTGTTTTCGCCGTTCAACTACGCACGCGGCCGCGCGCGCGGCATCGAGTTGTCGGTCAACTACGACAATGGGCCCCTGAGCGCGTACTTCAATCTCGCGCAAAGCCGCGCGATGGGGAAGGGCGTCATCTCCGGGCAGTACAACTTCGACGGGGACGAACTCGAATACATCGACACCCATTGGGTGCATCTGGACCACGACCAGAAGCTCGCGGCATCGGGCGGCGCCAGCTACGCCATCAGCGCCGATACCCGCGTGGGTGCGGATTTTCTCTACGGCAGCGGGCTCAGGCGCGACTTCGCCAACACCGCTTCGTTGCCTTCGTATTTCCAGTTGAACCTGAGCCTGGAGCACGGCTTCAGTTTGCCGGGCATCGACAAGTTGGATGCACGCCTGGTGCTGATCAACGCGCTGGATCGCGTCTACGAACTGCGCGACGGGTCCGGAATCGGCGTGGGCGCGCCGCAGTACGGCCCGCGGCGCGGGCTGTACCTGGGCCTGAGCAAGGATTTCTGAACAGGCGCCCGTCGTCCATCGATCGGGCGCCGCTCATCAAGGCGGAAACGTTATAATATTGCACGCCCCGACGGATCATGGGCTCGGGTTCGGCAATTCGCATAACCATGCGGTGAGTGCCGGCGACGAGAACCTCAAGCAAGTGGACATGCCTTCCTTCCAATCTGCCCCCGCGTTCGTCCCAACGGCGCCATCGCCGCGGCGCTTCGCGACGCTGGTCGACCGCGTCGGCGCCACCGCCTCGATGCTGTGCGCGGTGCATTGCGCGCTGCTGCCGTTCGTGCTGGCGCTGCTGCCGTTGATCGGGCTGGAATTCCTGGCCGGCCACACGTTCGAACGGATCTTCGTCGGCTGCGCAGCCGTGCTGGCCTGCGCCAGCCTCGTCACCGCGTATCGTCGCCACCGTCGTCCCCATGCCCTGTTCCTGATGGTGCCGGGCATCGCGCTGCTGTGCGTCGGTATCGTGGTGAACCTGGACGTGCACGTCCTGGTCCACACCGCCTGCGTGGTGACCGGAGGTGTACTGGTGGCCAGCGCACACGTCGTCAACCTGGTACTGGCGCATCGACATCACCATGCGACCTGCATGCATGCACCGGCGCGGG
>DAIUEL010000023.1:7159-20998 GCA_036845145.1 Rhodanobacteraceae bacterium
GTAATTGTGTAACCCCGGCGCGAGCCGTACGCTGCGCGCATGCCGAGCCCTCGCGTTCACACTCATGCCCACGAGCATCCCCGCGGCAGCCGCGGGATACTGGCGTTCGCGTTCGCGCTGACCTGCGCGATGCTGATCGTCGAAGCGGTCGGTGGCTGGTGGTCGGGTTCGCTGGCACTGCTGGCAGACGCGGCGCACATGCTGGTCGACGCCGGTGCGCTGGCATTGGCCTGGGCGGCGGCGGTGTTCGCGTTGCGGCCCGCCGACGCGCGGCGCAGTTTCGGTTACGCACGGCTGGAAGTGCTGGCCGGGTTCGTCAACGCGCTGGTGCAACTGCTGCTGGTCGCCGGCATCGTGTACGAGGCGATCACCCGTTTGGTCGCGCTCGATACCATCCATATCCAGTCCGGCGTGATGCTGGCGGTCGCGGTGATCGGCCTGGCCGTCAACGCGGTGGTGCTGCGCAGCCTGCATGGCCACGGCCGCGACGACCTCAATACCGCAGGTGCGCGCCTGCACGTGTTCGGCGACCTGCTGGGCTCCGTCGCGACGGTGCTGGCCGCGCTGCTGGTGCGCTATCTCGGATGGCTGTGGGCCGATCCCGTGCTGTCGCTGCTCGTATCGCTGCTGATTCTGCGCGGCGCATTCGTGTTGCTGAAACGCTCCTCGCACATCCTGCTGGAGGGTGTGCCCGAAGGCGTGGCGCCCGAGGAAATTCGCGCCGCGTTGGCGGGGGCCGATCCGTCCATCATGGAAGTGCATCACCTGCACGTCTGGCAGATCGCATCCGGTTCGCGCATGGCAACGTTGCACGCGCGCGTGTGCGAGGGCGGCGATGCGCAGCACGCGCTGCAGGTGATCCAGCGGGTGCTGCGCGAACGCTTTTCGATCAGCCACGTCACCGTGCAGATCGAAACCACGGAGTGCCTCGACCCGCAAACCGGTTGCCCGGAGCCCGGGCACTCGCATCATCACATCTGATGACGTGTCCGCAGGCACGAAGCTCACCGCCGATGGCAAGGTCGCCGGGCGGTTTCCGCAGGCATCGACGCACTGACGCGGACCTTGTTACCATGCCGACGACCGTGCATGGTGCGCGGATTCAACACACATCAGGAATCGACATGGGCAAGGGCGACAAGAAAACACGCAAGGGCAAGATCTACGCGAGCAGCCATGGCAATACCCGTCCGCACTCGCCGAAATCGAACGCGGCGGTAAAGGGCACGGCAGCCAAAACCCCCAAGCCGGCCGTCAAGGCTCCGGCCAAGAAGGCGCCCGCCAAAAAGGCGCCGGCCAAGAAATCCGCGTAAGTTCTCGCGTTCGGGCGTTTCAGGGAAGGCCCCATCGCGGGGCCTTTCTTGCGTTTGCGTCAGACCGGAATTTCGGCGCCACCCGCGAATACGCGCGATGCAAGCCCGCCCCCGATCCAGTAGGCGAGTTCGGCCGCGTGACGTGCGTTCCAGATGACCACGTCCGCGCGTTGTCCGACTGCGAGGGCGCCGCGGTCCGGCAGGCCTAGCGCGGCTGCCGCATTGATGGTCGCGCCACGCAAGGCTTCTTCGGGCGTCAGGCGGAACAGCGTGCAGGCCATGCTCATCGCGAGGCGCAGCGAGCGCAAGGGTGACGTGCCGGGGTTGAGGTCGGTCGCGATGGCCATCGCCACGCCGTGTTCGCGCAGCGCATCGATGGGGGGCAGGCGGGTTTCACGCAGTGCATAGAAACTGCCGGGCAGCAGCACCGCAGTGGTGCCGGCGCGTGCCATTGCCGTGACCGCGCCGATGCCCGCGCATTCCAGATGATCCGCGGACAGGCCGCCGAATTCCGCCGCAAGCGCCGCGCCGCCGAGATCCGACAATTGATCGGCGTGCAGTTTCACCGGCAAGCCGAGTTCGCGCGCACGCCCGAAACAGCGGCGCACTTCATCCGGTGTGAACGCGATGCCTTCGCAGAAGGCGTCCACTGCGTCGGCGAGGCCTTCGCGGGCCACCGCCGGCAGCCATTCATCGCAAACCATCGCGACGTAGTCGTCGCGGCGATCCTTGAACTCGGACGGCAGGGCATGCAAGCCCAGAAACGTGGTGCGCACGGTGATGCCGAGGGTTGTGCCGATCCGGCGGGCGACGCGCAGCATCTTCATTTCGGTGCCGAGATCCAATCCGTAGCCAGACTTGACCTCCAGCGTGGTCACGCCGTCGCGAACCAGGCCCAGCGCACGCGGCAGCGACTGCTCGAACAATGCGTCCTCGCTGGCCGCACGGGTCTTGCGAACGCTGGACATGATGCCGCCACCGGCGCGCGCGATGGCTTCGTAGCTTTCGCCATTGAGCCGCATCTCGAATTCGTCGGCGCGGTCGCCACCGAACACCAGATGCGTATGGCAATCGACGAGCCCCGGCGTTACCAGTGCGCCATGCACTGATTCGACAGTGCGCGCCAGATCAGCCGGCACGCCCGGCAACGTATCCATGGACCCGGCAAATACGATCTCGTCGCCGCGCCACGCCAGTGCGGCATGCTCGATCAAGCCGTAGTCCGCGTCGCCTGCAAGTGCCGCCAGCGTGCAATCGAGCAGCAAATGGTCCCAACGTTCGCACGCGGGGGGCATGTTTTCCTGGGCGCTCATCGCCGGGATGGCCATTGCAGTTGGTAGAGATCGTGACGGCGATCCTTGAGGTTCTGCACGGTGCCGTTGTTGCGCGCGCGTGCAAGGTCCTCCAGTCGCAGGTCCGCGAACAGGACCGTTTCGCTGTTGGGGGTGGAATCCGCCGCGACGCCGTCGCGCGCGAAGGGGAAATCGCACGGCGTCAAAATGCAACTTTGCGCATACTGGATATCGAAGTTGTTGACGCCCGGCAGGTTGCCGCAGTTGCCCGACAGCACCACGTAACACTGGTTCTCGACCGCGCGTGACTGTGCGCAGTAGC
Organism: Rhodanobacteraceae bacterium; assembly: GCA_036845145.1. Lineage (GTDB taxonomy): Bacteria > Pseudomonadota > Gammaproteobacteria > Xanthomonadales > Rhodanobacteraceae > 66-474. The sequence continues at coordinate 10,087 of DAIUEL010000023.1, forward strand.
GCACGCGCAGATAGCCTTCGCGGGTATCGGTGCAGAACGGCGTGAACAGGATCAGCGCACCCTGATCGATCAAATGTCGCGCGACTTCCGGGAATTCGATGTCATAGCAGGTCGCGACCCCGATCGGGCCGCAATCGGTCGGAATCGTGCGCGCGGTGCTGCCGCCCCGGATGTTCCACAGGCTGCGCTCGCTCGGGGTGATGTGCAACTTCATCTGCTGGTGGATCGAACCGTTGCGCAGGCACACGAAGCAGATGTTGTGGATGTCGCCGTCGTCGCTCAGGGCAGGGTGGGTGCCGGCGATGATGTTGATGTTGCGGCGTACGGCGAGATCACTGAACAGTTCTTTCACCCGTGGCGTGTATTCGGACAGCTTCAGGATCGAATCGACCGGCGACAACGGCGCGTTTTCGATCGAGAGCAGTTGCAGCGTGATGAGCTCGGGGAACACCACGAAGTCGGCTTCGTAATTGGCCGCGATGTCGACGAAATATTCCACCTGGGTGGCGAACTCGTCGAAATCCTTGATGCGCCGCTGCTGGTATTGAACGGTGGCCAGGCGGATCACGTCCGGCAATCGCTGCGACACCACGTGTGGAGGCATGTCCGGGTGATCCATCCGACGCGGATTGCGCCACACCAGGTGCGCCGCATAGCCCAATGATTCGCGGTCGTACGGAAGGTAGCCGTCGAGCAGTCCGATCACCTCGAACCCGTTGCGCAACTGGAAGCTCAAGGTCGGGTCGCGCTGGCGGCCGTGGATCACGGCCTTGAGGTAATCCTCGGGCGTCTTGTATTTGCCGGCGCGCTTGGCGAGGCCGGGCAGGCGCCCGCCGAACACGATGCCGCGCAGCCGCAACCGTTGGCACAGCCGCTTGCGCGCACTGTACAGGCGTCGGCCGATGCGCATGCCGCGGCAGTCCGGATCGACGCCGACGTCCATGCCGTACAACCAGTCGCCATGTGGATCGTGGCGCGATGCGAAACCGCCGCCAGTGATCTCCGCCCAGGTGTGGGGGGCCATCGCCACGGCTTCGCTGATGCGGAAGGTCGCGCAGTAACCGATCACGCGGTCGTCGTACACCGCCACAAATTGCCCTTCCGGAAAGTGCGCGAGCTGGCCGGCGACCATTTCCGGTGAGTAGCCGAACCCCGGCCCGTACACGCGCTTGCCCAGCGCGACGATCTGCGGGATGTCATCATCGACGGTGTTGCGCACCATCAGCCGAGGCGTATGTTCGAGGGCGGTAGCCATCGGGACATTATGGCGGCGGCGCGCTGGCCGGAGCCACGGTGGCGCTTGCGACGGAGGGCAGCTAGCCTTCGACTTGGACAGGAGGGCAAGCGGGAGTGATGCATGTTGCAGGTCGAACACCTGTGGACGCCGCACGGATGGGATCGCGACGCAGCGGTCGGGCAGGGCGCGGAGGCGGTGCGCGCGCGCTTCGCCTTGCCCGGCATGCCGAACCTGCATTCGCACGCGTTCCAGCGCGCGATGGCGGGCTTGGCCGAGCGGCGCGGTCCGGGCGACGATTCGTTCTGGACCTGGCGCGAGACGATGTACGCCTTCGCCTCGCGCATCGATCCCGATGGATTGCAGGCGATCGCGGCGCAGTTGTACGTCGAGATGCTGAAGGCGGGTTACACGCACGTCTGCGAGTTCCACTATCTGCACAACGCGCCCGACGGCACGCCTTACGCCGATCCCGCCGCGATGTCGCGCGCGATCATCGAGGCTGCGCGCGAAGCCGGCATCAGCTTGACGTTGTTGCCGGTGCTGTACCTGACCGGCGGCTTCGACGGGCGGCCGCTGTCGGACCGGCAGAAGCGTTTCGAGTTGTCCGTCGATGCCTATCTTGGTTTGCTGGAATCGCTGGCCACGCTGGAATCGGACAGCGTGCGTCTCGGCGTCGCGCTGCATTCGCTGCGTGCGGTGCCCGAGGCCGCGATGCGCGAAGTGCTGGCCGCACCGCTGCTGCGCGATCGCGTGATCCACATCCACGTCGCGGAGCAGATCGGTGAGGTGCAGGACTGCCTCGGCATGCGCGGCGCCCGTCCGGTGCAATGGCTGTTCGATCACGCCGACATCGACAAACACTGGTGCCTGGTGCACGCGACGCACCTGGACGACGCGGAAATGCGGGCGATCGCGAAGTCGGGTGCGGTGGCGGGATTGTGCCCGACCACCGAAGCGAATCTGGGCGACGGCCTTTTCCCGCTCGCGAATTATCTCGACGCAGGCGGCACGCTCGGCATCGGCTCCGACTCGCACATCTCGGTATCGCCGGTCGAGGAACTGCGCTGGCTGGAATACGGGCAGCGACTGCTGGCGCGCCATCGCAACATCGCGGCGCGCGCCGCCGACGCGAGTGTCGGGGCAGCGTTGTGGGGCGCGGCACTGCAAGGCGGACGCCGCGCGGCGGGCGCCGCAGACGATGCTGCGCTTGCGGACTTCATCGTGCTGGACGATGCGTCGCCGCTGCTCGCGGCACGTGACGAACGCAGCGTGATCGATGCGTTCCTGTTCGCGGGCAACACACCGCTTGTACGTGACGTGATGGCGGGCGGCGAGTGGGTGGTTCGGGATTTCCGGCACCGCGACGAAGCTCGGATCGCGTCGCGCTACCGGGATACCGTTGAAGCGCTTGTGGCGGGCTGATCCGCCGGTTCCGCGAATCGCAGGGATTGAAGCGTTTCGCGCATCGCCTTGAACGCATGGGCGTCGGAGAACGGCGGCGTCGCCGGCGGATCGTACACGGCGGGATTCACGCCGAACACCAGCAAGTCGATCGCGTAACAGGCGCCATCGCGGACGGTTCGATACGCGTGCACGTCGAGGTGGTGGCTCATCGCCGCGTCGGCGGCTTGGAACGTCGTGAAAGTGACGCCGTGGATACTGCGGGTCGCAATGCTGCCGGGACGCACCACGGGGGGCGGCGTGGTGCAGGTGCGTACCTCCTTTGCGTCACGGCTCGTGCCGATCCGGATTTCGGCGCCGGTGATGTCGCTGGAACCCGGCACGGTCAATGCCAGCACGGGCTGCCCATGCGTATCTGGCGGCGCGAAAGTTTTCCACGCCCCGTTGGCGAGATAGCTCGATTGGAAATCGCGCCGGACCGTCCAGCCCTGCGGCACGTCGATGCGAAAACCCCATGCAGCGCTCACGAAGGCGTTTTCATGGTCCGGTATCACGGGTGCCGATGTGCCCGTAATGGGCGTCGACGCGGCGGAGTGGGGCGGCTGAGCTTCGCCGTTGCCGCCACTGCCGCCCGAACAGGCGGCGAGCGCCACGCAGGATGCCAGCAGCCACGACATGCGGGCGCCGGGTCCGGCCCGGCGTCCGTTGCAAATCGATGAAAATCTCGCTCGGTGCCGCGTCACTGCGCCGCTGACGATGCCGGCGCGCTGCCGGAGCGTTTCTGCATGTGCGACTCACGCCACTGCTTCATCTTCGTCCGGTGTTGCGCGCGGAGGGTTGCGTATTGCGTACGTTGCTCCGGGGTCAGCAGGTCGTAGATCTTGGTGCGCAGCGCAGCTTGGCGCAGCACCTGCGCATGCGCGGCATTGGATTCCGCCTGGGCAAGATCGTTCGCCGCGCTCTGGTAGGCAGCGCTGCCGGGGGTGGCGTTGTCGAAGGCCATCCGCTTCTGGCGCAGTGCCTGCATTTCGGGACGCGCCTGCTCGAAATTCTGCTGGAACAACTGGCGCACGCTGGTGCGTTGCGTGTCGGTCAGGTTGAGCTGGTCGAACAGCTTCATGTGATGTCCGTCGCGATGTTTCGCGTGCTGCGATGTGCCCGTGGTGGCGGTGCCGGCCGGCGGCGGTGCCGCGGCGAAGGCGAGCGACGAGCAGGCGAGCGCCGCGGCAAGCACGGCGGAACGAAGGTGAAATTTGTGCATCGAGGTGTCCTCGGTGGTGGGGGATGGATGGTCGCCGATCCGCGACGCAGGTTCGCTAAATTTGCGTGACGGCGCACGGCCGATATGGCGTGCAGTCAGCTTCGACGCGCGCGGTGAGGGCTGTCCACAACCCTTAAACGCAGGCAAGCGCGTTGCGTTGACACGCGTGCGCGTCACCCCATCCGTTGCTTCAGGAAATCGATGAAGACGCGCAGCTTGGGCGGCATCTGGTAGCGACAGGGGTAATAAAGGTACAGCCCATCGTAGGCGGGCAACCAGCGATCCAATACGGTTTCCAGACGTCCGCTGTCGAGGTCGGCTTGCAAGGAGGGTGCGGGCACGTGCGTGAGCGCAATGCCATCGCATGCCGCGGCACGCGCCAGCGCATTGTCGTTGACGATCAGGTTGCCGCCGACCTCGATCTCGAACCAGCGTCCGCGCTTCGGTCCCGTGGGGTGTGCGAATTCCCAGTTGTAGATGCCGCCGCTGGCGAACCGGAAGCGCGCGCAGTTGTGTTGCGCCAGGTCGCGGGGGTGCTTCGGTTTCCCGTGGCGTTTGAAATAGGCCGGCGAACCTGCCACCACCGAACGCATCGGTCCGCCCAGGGGCACCGCGATCATGTCCTTCTCCAGGCGTTCGCCCAACCGGATCCCGGCATCGAAGCCTTGCCCGACCAGGTCGGAAAGCGCGCTGTCGACGATGATTTCCAGCGTGATCTGCGGATAGGCGGCGGTGAAGGCGGCAAGGTGGGGCACGAGAATCGAGCTCATCGCCGTGGTGATGCGCAAGGTGCCGGCCGGGCGTCCGCCATACTGGCGCGCGCTGTCAACGGCATCGTCGATCACGCCGAGCGCCGGCGCGATGCGTTCGAGGAATGCCCGGCCCGCTTCGGTCAACCCGACCCGGCGCGTGGTGCGCGCCAACAGGCGCACTCCAAGTTGCCGTTCGAGTTGCGCCAGCGTCTGGCTCAAGGCCGAGGCGGTCACGCCGACTTCGCGGCCGGCGCGGGTGAAGCTGCCGTGTCGCGCGATCAGCACGAAAGCGCGCAGCGCCGGGCTGTGGTCGTGCGGCATTGTTTAGCCCTGTTTGAAAGACCATGCAGAGAATCGGGATTTTTTCCGCCCGATGCAAGTCGCACACTTTGCGCCGCCCCGTGCGACGGAAGGAACTCCGCGATGCCACTCGATCAGTACTTCACCCTTGGCTGCTCCGGTCTGCGCGTCAGCCGGCTCGCGCTCGGCACCATGACTTTCGGCGAGAGTTGGGGCTGGGGCACGGACGAACGCACCGCCCGCACGATGTTCGATCGTTACCTCGCCGCAGGCGGCAACTTCATTGACACCGCCGATCTCTACACCAACGGCGAAAGCGAAACGCTGCTGGGCAAGTTCATCGTCGGCAGCTGCACCCGCGACCGCGTGGTGCTGGCCACCAAGTTCAGCTACAACGCCGAAGCCGGCAATCCCAACGCCGGCGGCAACGGCCGCAAGAACATCGTGCGTGCAGTGGAAGGGTCGCTGCGGCGCCTCGGCACCGACTACATCGATCTGTACCTGCTGCACACGTGGGACCGGATCACGCCGGCCGAAGAAGTGCTGCAGACGCTGGATGACCTGATTCGCGCAGGCAAGATCCGTTACGCCGGCCTGTCCGATGTGCCGGCTTGGTACGCCGCGCAGATGCAGACGCTGGCGTACGCGTCCCACATGCACCGCTTTGTGAACCTGCAACTGCAATACTCCCTGGTCGAACGCAACATCGAACGCGAATACGTGGACTTGGCGCAGGAATTTGGTTACGGCATCACCGCGTGGAGTCCGCTCGCCATGGGTCTGCTGTCCGGCAAGTACCGGCCGTCGCGGAACGGCGACGACAGCGAGAGCGAAGGCCGGCTGGGCTTGTTCAAGCAGGGTGGCCTGCCCGCGCTCGGGGGCAAGTTCACGCCGCGCAATTTCGGGATCGTCGCCGCGGTCGAGAAGGCGGCAAAAGCAGAAGGCATCAGCATGGCGCAGGTCGCAATCCAGTGGGCGGCGCGCCAACCGGGCATCGGCTCGGTAATCCTCGGCGCACGTACGCTTGAACAGTTCGACGACAATCTCGCCGCGCTGGACAAGTCGCTGTCCGATGAAACACTGCGTGCGCTCGACACCGTGTCCGCGCTGTCGCCGCAATTCCCGTACAGTTTCTTCGATGCGTCGCACCAGGTCGGCATGAACGGCGGCGTGGGCGTCGGTGACAAGCCTGAAGGTTACGCGCGCCGGGTCTGGATCGACGCGGCACCGCCGCCGAACTTCGCGCCAGGTGCCGCGGCTTCCGAATCGCGGGCCGCGTGACATTCGTTCCGCGATCATTCGAAAAAGGAGATTGACCATGAAATTCCGCACACTGGGTCCGAAAGGTCCGCAAGTTTCCGCCATCGGCCTCGGCTGCATGGGCATGAGCGAGTTTTACGGCGCGCACGACGACGCCGAATCGATCGGCGTGATCCACCATGCACTGGATGCCGGCCTGAATTTCCTCGACACCGCCGACATCTACGGGCCGCACGCCAACGAGGTACTGGTCGGCAAGGCCATCCGCGAGCGTCGTGGCGAAGTATTCCTGGCGACCAAGTTCGGCATCGTGCGCGACCCCGACGATGCCGCCAAGCGCGGCGTCAATGGTCGTCCCGACTACGTGCGCGCGGCGTGCGACGCCAGCCTGAAGCGCCTCGGCGTCGATCACATCGACTTGTACTACCAACACCGCGTCGATCCGGCCACGCCGATCGAGGACACCGTCGGTGCGATGGCCGAGCTGGTGCGTGCGGGCAAAGTGCGGTTCCTTGGCTTGTCCGAGCCTTCCGCAAAAACCATCGAGCGCGCACACACCGTGCATCCGATCACCGCGGTGCAGAGCGAATATTCGTTGTGGACACGCGATCCCGAGGACGGCGTGCTGCAGACGTGCGTGCGACTCGGCATCGGATTCGTGCCGTATTCGCCGTTGGGCCGCGGGTTTCTCACTGGCGCCATCAAGAGCCAGGACGATTTCGGGCTCGACGACTATCGTCGCGGCAGTCCGCGCTTTCAGGGCGAGAACTTCGGGAAGAACCTTGAGCTGGTGGACAAGGTGCGCGAACTCGCGAGCGGCAAAGGCTGCATGCCGTCGCAGCTCGCGCTGGCGTGGGTGCTGGCGCAGAACGAACACATCGTGCCGATTCCCGGCACCAAGCGCATCAAGTACCTGGACGAAAACATCGGCGCGCTCGATGTGGAACTCGGCCATGCCGATCTTGCCGCGATCGATGCGATTTTCCCGCGCGACATCGCCGCGGGCGCGCGTTACCACGCGCCCATGATGCAACTCTTGCGCGGCTGAAGCACCGGCATTTTGAATGCGGGCCACTTGCAGATCGGCCCGCGCGTCAACGTCCCGCCTCTGCAGTGCGTTCTACGTGACAGTCGATCACGGAGACGCGCCATGAAACATCGTGCTTTCGCATTGCTCGTGCTCGCCGGTTTCTCCGGACTCGGGCTCGGCGGCTGCGTGGTCGCGCCGCCACATGCCCGCGTGGTCGCCGTCGCGCCCGCGCGGGTCTGGGTGCCCGGGCATTGGCATGCGGGGGTGTGGGTTCGCGGGCATTGGCGATACCGTTGAGCCGACGCGATGGCGCCCCGTGTGTCGCTATGATGAGCGGATGGCCGATGCACGCGCTTCAGCACCGGATGCTGCGGCATCCGGCGATTTCATCCGCCGTGGAACGCCGGCATTCCGACGCGTGAACCTGGCGCTGTTTGCGGCCGGCTTCGCCACGTTCGGATTGTTGTATTGCGTGCAGCCGTTGCTGCCGGAATTCACGCGCGACTATGGCGTCAGCGAAGCGGTGAGCGCGCTGTCACTCTCGCTGACCACCTTCGTGCTGGCGTTCGGCATGTTGTTCGTCGGGGTGCTTTCCGACGCGTGGGGCCGCAAGCCCATCATGGTCGCGTCGACGCTCGCGTCCGCGCTGCTCGTTTTGGCTTCGGCACTAATGCCGAACTGGGCCACGTTGCTGATCGTGCGCACGCTGCTGGGCTTGACGCTCAGCGGGTTGCCGGCGGTGGCCATGACGTATCTCGCCGAAGAAATGGACGTCGGTTCGATCGGGCTTGGCATGGGCCTCTACATCAGCGGCAATGCGATCGGCGGGATGGCCGGGCGCCTCATCACCGGCGTGCTGACGGATTTCGCGAACTGGCGCGTGGGCGTGATCGTGGTGGCGATCATCGGTTTGGCATGCGCGTGGATGTTCTGGAGACTGCTGCCGCCGTCGCGACATTTCGTGGCGCAGCCGTTGAATCGTCGCGCGCTGGCCGGGCGCCTCGGCGTGATCTTCCACGATCGCGGACTGCCGTGGCTGTTCGCCGAAGGCTTCCTGCTGCTGGGCGCGTTCGTCACCATCTACAACTACATCGGCTATCGGCTGCTGGCGCCGCCGTACAACCTGAGCCAGGCCGTGGTGGGCGCGATCTTCATCATTTACCTGATCGGCACCTTCAGCTCGCCGTGGGTGGGGCATCTCGCTGGCAAACTCGGCCGGCGCAAGGTGCTGTGGACGATGATGGCGCTGATGCTGGTCGGCACGGCGTTCACGATGTTGTCGCCGCTGTGGGCGATCGTGCTGGGTGTGATCGTGCTGACGTTCGGTTTCTTCGGCGGCCATTCGACCGTCAGCAGTTGGGTCGGCCGCCGCGCCGGCGAGGCGAAAGCACACGCATCGTCGCTGTACCTGTTCTGCTACTACATGGGTTCCAGCATCGCGGGCGCGCTGGGTGGCGTGTTCTACGCGTCGCGCGGCTGGAACGGCGTGGGTCTGTTCGTGGGCGCGATGGCGCTGGTTGGCCTCGCGATCGCGCTGGGCTTGTACCGCCTGCGGCCGTTGCCGCAGAACACTGCCACGCCGCCGACGCCCATGAGCCGCGGCGCGATGGGGTGAAGAGGCTCGACCGCTGAAGCCGTTGGGCGGAATGGGCGAGACTGTCGTTGGGCTTCCCCCGGTTCAGTCCGCGGTCGGCGCCAAACCAAAGGAGCTGCGGAGGCGCAGCCTCGCGGGCGCATCGCTGTGCCGTTTCCCACTGGAGCCGCGGCGGACTTCGTGCTAACACTGGCGTTTCGATCGATCGCCGCTCGCGCGGTCGTGGGCACATCGGGGAGGTCGTGACATGACATTTTCCTTTTCACGCTTGGCGGATCGCGCGCGCATGTCGCTGCGGCACGCGCGCGTCATGGCCATCATCGGTCTGCTGGTGACACTTGCCTGCGCGAGTAGTGCAAACGCGGGCACCAGTCGTGGCGACCGTTACGCAGGCCAGCCGTGGGCGACGCGCTCGCCGGTGCTGGCGCAACACGGCATGGCCGCGACCGAGCAGCCGATCGCGTCGCTGGTCGCCATCGAAATCCTGAAGAAGGGCGGCAGCGCGGTGGACGCCGCGATTGCCGCGAACGCGGTGCTGGGATTGATGCAGCCGGTGCTGAACGGAATCGGCGGCGATGCATTCGCGATCGTGTGGGACCCGAAGACGAAGCAGTTGTACGGCTACAACGGTTCCGGGCCATCCGCAAAGGGCCGCGATCTCAAGAAGATGCAGGCCGAAGTGAAGGCCGCGTACGCGAAGGCCGGCATGAAGCCGTCCGACCAGATCCCGATGTACGGATCGTTGCCGATCACGGTGCCGGGCACGGTGGACACCTGGTTCGCGCTGCACGAGAAATTCGGCAAGCTCTCGATGGCCGAGGATCTGGCGCCGGCGATCTGGTACGCCGAACACGGCTTCCCGGTGACGGAAATCGTCGCGCGTTACTGGGAGGGCAACTTTCGCGCGTTCGACAAGCACAGCAAGCTGATCGAGGAACTCGACAACGCGCGCAAACTGTATCTGGTCGATGGCCACACGCCCGCGCAGGGCGAAGTCTTCAAGAACCCCGATCTCGCACGCACGCTGACGGAGATCGCGCAGGGCGGACGCGATGCGTTCTACAAGGGGAAAATCGCGCACACCATTGATACATACTTCAAACGCATCGGCGGCGACCTGCGTTATTCCGATTTCGCGAATTTCCATGGCGAATGGGTGACGCCGCAGTCAGTGAATTACCGCGGCTACGACGTGTACGAGTTGCCGCCGAACGGGCAAGGTTTCGCGACACTCGAGATGCTGAACATCCTCGAGGGCTTCGATTTGAAGAAAATGGGCGCAGGCAGCGCCGACGCGCTCACCGCCGAAATCGAGGCCAAGCGGCTGGCGTATGCCGACCTCGCGAAGTACTACGCCGATCCACGCTTCTACGACGTGCCGATGACGGGGCTGCTGTCCGAAAAATATGCGGACGCGCGCCGCAAGTTGGTCGACCTGGCCCATGCCAATGCGAACATCGGTCCCGGCGATCCGCGCCTGTTCAACGGCGACACCACCGATTTCGAAACCGCTGATTCGAGCGGCATGATGGTGTCGATGATCCAGTCCAACTACGCGGGCATGGGTTCGGGGCTGGTGGCGGACGGACTCGGTTTCATGTTCCAGGATCGCGGCGCGCTGTTTTCGCTGCACGCGGCCGACGCCAACGTGTACGCACCGGGCAAGCGGCCGTTCCACACGATCATCCCGGCGTTCGTGTTGAAGGATGGCCAGCCGTGGATGGCGTTCGGCGTGATGGGTGGCGACATGCAGCCGCAGGGTCAGGTGCAGGTGCTGGTCAACATGATCGACTTCGGCATGAATGTGCAGGAAGCCGGCGACGCGGCACGCTGGCGGCATTTCGGCAATGCCACGCCGACCGGATTGCCCGCGGAAGGCATTGGAACGGTGCAACTGGAATCGGGTTTCGATCCCGGCCTCGCGGCCGAACTCGAAAAGCGCGGCTACAAAGTCGACCTGGTCAAACCCGGCACCGGTGCGTTCGGCGGCTACGAAGCGATCCAGTACGACGCGAAGCATCAGGTTTACTGGGGCGCCACCGAAATGCGCAAGGATGGCGGGGTGATCGGTTACTGA
>DAIUEL010000024.1:0-3799 GCA_036845145.1 Rhodanobacteraceae bacterium
GCGACGATGGATTTCGGTTTCCGGATGCACGTCGCCTACAAGGGCTTCGCCAACGAGCCGGTCGGCGAGCAGATCGTCCACAACGGCACCTTCATCAACAGCTTCGCGTTCCCGCATTTCTGCTACGACGAAAACCGCCAGCTCACCGACAACAACGACCGTCGCAAGTACGGGTTGGGCCCGGCGCAGCGCCTGCCCAAGCGCGATGACGCCGCGGCGCACGCCAACAACCTGATTTCCTGCGATGCCGACTGGGTGCATTTCCAGGCCACGCTTTCCACCAGCGCGGACCAGATCGCGCTGGCGCCGGGTTATCTGCAAAGGGAGTGGGTCAAGGACGGCCGCCGCTATTTCCACTACGTGCAGGACACGCCGATCCTGGATTTCTTCTCGTTCCAGTCGGCGCGCTACAAGGTGGCGCGCGACAAGTGGCACGACGTGAATCTGGAGATCTACTACGACCCGCAGCACCCGTACAACGTCGAGCGGATGTTCAAGGCGATGAAGTTGTCGCTCGACTACTACGACAAGCACTTCGGGCCGTACCAGTTCCGCCAGTTGCGCATCCTCGAATTCCCCGACTACGCATCCTTCGCGCAATCGTTTGCCAACACGGTGCCATTCTCGGAGGCGATCGGTTTCATTGCCGACCTGCGCAAGCCCTCCGACATCGATTACGTCACCTACGTGACCGCGCACGAGATCGGCCACCAGTGGTGGGCACACCAGGCCATCGGCGCCAGCGTGCAGGGCGTGACGATGCTGGACGAATCGCTGGCGCAGTATTCGGCGCTGATGGTGATGAAGCACCTGTACGGTCCGACCAGGATGCGGAAGTTCCTGAAGTACGAACTCGATCGCTACCTGCGCGGGCGTGCGGGCGAACGCGTCGAGGAAATGCCGCTGGCGCTGGTCGAGAACCAGCCGTACATCCACTACCGCAAGGCCTCGGTGATCTTCTACGCACTGGCCGACTACATTGGCGAGGACAAGGTCAACGCGGCGCTGCGCACGTGGCTTGGCAAGGTGAAATTCCAGCAGCCGCCGTACACCGACACTCGCGAGTTGATCGCGGACCTGCGCGCGCAGGCCGGTCCGCAGTACCAGGACCTGATCACCGACTTCATCGACAAGATCACCCTGTTCGACAATCGCATGGTTTCGGCGACGGCGAAGAAGCTGCCGGATGGCAAGTACGAAGTCACCCTGCACGTGCACGCAGGCAAGTATTACGCCGACGGCAAGGGCAAGGAGACGCGCGCCAAGCTCGACATCCCGGTCGAGCTCGGTGTGTTCGCGCAGGCGAAAGACGGTGAGGAGCAGGACGAAAAACCGCTGTACCTCGCGAAGATGCCGGTGAAGGATGGCGACAGCACACTTACCGTGACGGTGGATGGCAAGCCGTACGAGGCCGGCATCGATCCGTTCAACGAACTGGTCGATCGGGTGTCCGACGACAATCGCGCGCAGGTGACGCTCCAGTGATGACTGCACGGCGACGGGATGCGGCGCCAAGGCGCCGCACCTCGAGCGCGCAGTTCGCCCACCTGCGATCAATCGCGATGGTTCGAGCCCTCGCGGCTGATGGTGAACTTCGATCCGGAGATGCCAAGGTTGATGCCTTGGCCGACACCGCTCAGCGCCAGCGATACCGTTCCCTTGCTCAGCACCTGCGCGGTGCCGGACTTCACTGCGCCGATATCCGCGGAAGCCGCCGCATAGTCGCCCAGCACGTCATCGATTTTGTAGACGTCGGTGAACTTGCCCTGGCCGTCGTTGATGCGCCATTTGCCTGCCGTCAGGCCGCCGCCGCGAATGCGGATATGCACCGGCATGGACTGGCCATTGGCGCAGGTGATCCTGCCGTTGCCGTCGGCATGCTGGTAGATCGCCGACCATCCCTTCAGCGAAAACGTCAATTTGCAGTCGAGGTCGGGTTGTGCCGCCGACGCCGCGCCTGCCATGCCCAAGCCGGCTGCGCCGAACATGGCCGCCCCCATCAATGCCGCCAGCTTTCCGCCGCGAATCCGTTTGAAAGAGTCTTGCGTGCTCATGCTGCCTTCCTCCTGGTTGCGGAACATCGACCGGAAGTTTGAGCAGGCAAAAATGAACGCCGCCGATATTGGCGCCCCACGCGTTGAATACGCCGACGTGTATTCTTCGTGAAGACGATCGCGCGGCGAGGATGCGGTATCAGGCGGGGTGCTTCTTCGACAGCTTGTCGATCAGCTTCACCACGATCGTGCCGCCGGGCACCACCATGCCCGCGAAATCCGCGCCGAGGTCGAACAGGGCGTCGCGATTGCCGAGCGCGCGCACCGCGCCGCCCAGCATGTCGCCTTCCTTGTCGACGCGGCCGGTGAGCCCGTCGATTTCGATCACGCCGGTCTTGTCCTTCCATGCAAACTGGAACGCGTATACCGGGCGGTAGAACAGCGTCAGCGATTCGATGTCGACTTCGTCGCTGGCGATCGCATCGGCTTCCACCGGCGCGGAAAGTTTCGCCTTCACCTGCTGCAGGACCGAAGCCGCGGTGACGGTGGGCGCGATGAACTGTGGCTGGTTGCCGTCCGCCGCCTCCTGATGGGCAAACCGGCCGGCGTAATCGACCAGCGTCTTTTCCGGCGTGTCGCGGCGAAGTGCATCCACGAAATGCGTGAGTGCGGTGACGTTTTCGCAATCTTCCACCGCTGCGAGCTGCAGTTCGCGCCGCGCATCCACCGCCATTTTCTGGCCCAGCAGTTCGACCGACACGACGTGCGGGTGCTCGACCTTGACGTGATAGGCGAGTCTGCGCGTGTAACGGGTACGACGCGCGGCCTTGGCCATCCAGAACGGTTCGTAACGCTTTTCCGTGTTGGCCAGGGTGATTTCGCTTTCCTTCGGCCGATCCCACAATTTCATCCGCGCCAGCATCCCGAACGCACCGACCTTTTCGTGCTCGGCCTGCGCGCGCGCCGAAACCTCGTTGTACACGTCATCGAAGATGCAGATCTTCTCGTCCATTTCCGGCTCCCCTCGGGCGCGGTTCGGCACGCGCCGGCACGCGCGGATATTGCGCCGGGCCGGCTGCGGAATCAACCAGGCCGGCTGCGGATCATGCGGGGTCCCGACGCATCCGCAATCCGCGTACTCACTTCTTCGGCAACGGCAGGAACTTCGCGGGGTCGTAGCCGCCGACTTCGAACTTCAGGGTTTCCTTGCCGTGATCTTTCGCGGTGACGTCCATTTCGATGACCGTGGCTTTCTGCATCGACGCGATGAAGCGCTTCTCGTCCTTGATGAACATTGCGGGTTCGCCGGTCTTGGGCAGGTATGCCTTCCAGCTTTGGCGCTTGCCGTCGAACCGCATCACGACGTTGCACAGATCCTTGCATACGAAGCCCTTGCTGCCATCGGGCGCGAACAGGTAAACGCTCTCGCCCCATTTCACGTGGCGGCGCAACACCAATCGCACGCTGTTCGCGCTGCGTGGTTCGGAATAGGTGCTGGCCGTCGACTGCTCGCCGCCGACGTTGGCCGTCTGGTAATACCAGAGGTTCGCAAGCCGATCGTGTTCGGCCTTCGCCTTGGCGGCCGCCTGGATCTGCGGCAGCGTCTTCTGCACTTCGGCTGCCGCGGACGTGCCCGGATATTTCTGGACGATTTCTTCCCCCACCGGCGCCGCCAACGCGTCGCTGTGCTCGGCCAGCATCTGCTGGTAGAGCTTCAGTTCCTTGTCGGCGGCGGCTTCGTTGGCCGCGGCCCGTGCCGATGCCGAAGGCGCGGCTGGCGGCGCTTCGCCCTGCTGCGAACAGGC
>DAIUEL010000024.1:3899-20448 GCA_036845145.1 Rhodanobacteraceae bacterium
TTCGACGAACACGGTTCGCGCATGCCGCTTCTCAAACGTGAGATTGACCGTGCGACCGATCGCCCGCGTCCGATGCACGATGCCCGCAGGTACCACGAGGCTTTGCCATTCGGCCAGCGTCACACGGGCGCCGTCCTGGAAATCGACCTGGAGCTTGCCCGCCACCACGAGAAAAAGCTCGTCGGAATCCGGATGTTCGTGCCAGCGATACTCACCCTCGAACACAGCAAGCCGCATGCAGTTTTCGTTGACGTCGAATACGACCCTATTGCTGTAGGAATCGGTGACGGCGGCCTGTTCCGAACGAATGTCGATGACGGTCAAGGGCCGGTGGCGGGCACGCTCGGACGCATACTCGGCGGCGGTGGGATATCCGGATTTCATGTCAGATGCCTCGCAGGAGGGGCCATGGCGGTCCGATGTTTCCATCAACTCCGGCAGTCGACGCAGGGCTTTGCGGACATGTACACCGTCGCCGCGTGGGGCCTGCGCTTCGCACGTGCCCGTGTCTGGCCAAACAACATGCCGCCCAGGATTAGAAAGCCACCGAAAGCCATGCTGACCGTCAGTGGTTCGCCGATTGCAAGCCAGGCCCACAACACACCGAAGACCGGAACCAGGTACGTCACCGTGGTCGCGCGCGGCGCACCGACCCGCTGGATCAGGCGAAAGTAAACCGCGTACGCCACGCCAGTGCAGACTACGCCCAGCGCGATCAAGCTCAACCATGCCTGCGCAGAAACTTGCGCCGATGGCCATTGCCACGCCGCGAACGGTGCCAGCAACACCGCGCCCCACGCCAGCGTCGCGGCCGCCACCGCGGCAGGCGGCAGGCCTGCGAAGTGACGCTTGACCAGATTCGCGGAAACGCCGTACAGAAGCGCTGCCACGGAGCCGGCTGCCACCGCGGGGCCAATGGCCGCGCCGTCCATATCCCCGCTGGCCAGCACCACCACGCCGATCAATCCGATCGCGAGTCCCACCATGCGCCGCACGCCGAGTTGATCCCGGAACATTACGAATGCCGCGAGCGCCGCGAACGGTACCGACATGCTGTTGACGATCGCACTGACGCCTGCCGGCGCGCGTTCCGCGCTCCACGCGAACAGCAGGAACGGCAGCAAGGTATTGACCAGGCCGATCGCCATGATCTTGGACCAACCCGCGGCGGCGAGTTGCCGGCGCGCACGCCACAGGAACGGCGCCAGCACCAAGGCCCCAAGTGCAAGGCGCACGTCCACCAGCGCAACCGCTCCGAATTTGGGCGCGGCGATCCTGAGGAACAGGAACGAGCCGCCCCAGATCGCCGCAAGCAACACCAGTTCGACCGGCGTGCGCCAGTCGAAATCGCGCGGCGCGACGCGCACGCGCCGTCCGCCGCGCGGGGTTCGTGTCTTCTCTTCGCGCGCCAGCGACCGCAGCGTCGCGGGGTCCGTGAGGTATCCGCCCGCGAACAGCATGCCACCCGATAGCCTTGCCAATTCCCTCAACATGTCGCACCTCCAGACGTGTTGCACGAATGCCCTGTCGCACGCAAAATTAGGCCACTTCGTCGCATTGCGGAAGCGACGATTTTTCAAACGAGGCTTGAGGAAAATCGAACATGAGCCGGACACCCCTGAATTCGTTGCAGACCTTCGTCGCGGCTGCACGCGCGCAGAACCTCACCCGCGCCGCCGAGCGCCTGCATCTCACGGTCAGCGCCTTGAGCCACCAGATCCGGCTGCTGGAAGAACGCGTCGCCTGCACGCTGTTCGTGCGCGGCCCGCGCGGCCTCAAGCTCACCGCCGAGGGCCAGCGGCTGCTCGACAACGTGGCGCCGCACATGGAGGCGATCGAGGATGCCTTGAAGCCGCTATGCGGACGCAGCAACAACGCCCTGTCGCTGTCTGCGATGCCGTCGATGACCTCGAGTTGGCTGCTGCCGCGCTTGCCGCGGTTCGTTACGCGGCATCCCGAGGTCGAGTTGAATCTCGATTCTTCGATCGATCTGGTGGATTTCGCGGATGGCCGTTTCGATGCCGCCTTGCGCTACGGGACCGGCGAGTGGCCGGGTCTCGTGGTCGAATCACTGCTGGAAGAGTGGTTGACGCCGGTTGCGAGCCCGTCACTGCTGGCGCGGCGCAGGCGGCCGCGGCTGGAAGATCTCGGGGAACTGCCGCTGCTGTGTCCCGAGGATCCGTGGCAGGAATGGTTCGCGCTGCATGGTGGCAAACCGCCGCGGCGTTACGCGGCGTCCTTCAGTGATTCCGAATCGCGCCAACGCGCCGCGGTGGAAGGCATCGGCGTCGCGCTGGGACGCACGACCATGGTGCGTCCGCTGATCGAAACCGGCCAGCTGGTGGCACTGTTCCCGCAACTGATGAAAGCCAGGCGGTGGCACTACCTCGTCTATCCCGAACGTTCGCGCAAGTGTTCCGGGTTCATGGCGTTTCGCGCGTGGCTGCTGGACGAGGCCGCCGAGTTCCGGGCGGCGCCGCCGATCGGATTCGCCGCTACGCATGCGCGCTCCCGCCCGTCGCGCGCGCCGCGCCGGCGGGCGAAGGTTTCGTGATCGGCGACAACGCTCGTCATCAACCGCAGGGATCGCGTCCCATCAGGTGATCGTAGGTGGAGACGTTGGCATCGCGCAGATGCCCGTCCCGCACCGCGGCGCCGGCGGAGTGGATGCGTCGGCACGCCTCCGCGCGCGGAACCTCGACGCCGTGCACGCGCACACGGCTCCAGGCGTTGTGCCGCCCGCGGATGTTTTGTCGGGACTGCTTTTCCGCGTACGCGGTGCGCACGACCCCGTCGCCGGCAACCGATGCAGGACAATGCGTATGCCTGTAGAACACCTCGCCATCGGCGGCGCGGCATTCCCATGACGTTTCGGGTTTCACGCGCGATCGACGTGACGAAGCACGCTGTTTGCGCGTGCTGAGTGAAGAACGTGATGCGTACCGGCCATGCGCGGCATCCCTGCGACGCTCCGCCGCGGCAACCTCGGCGGCATTGCCGATCGTCGGAAGAGGAAGCACCTCGAGCTTGCGCTGTCGTGCTTGCCCGGCACATGGAATGTCCTGGAACGCGAGACGGCCATGCGCGTCCACACATTTGTAAATCGAAGCGGCATGCGCGGTGACCGCGCATGCCAACAAAAGCATCGCGCAAGCCGCTTTCGCAGGCCACGGACGCCTCCGCGGTTTCGAAGTGGCGTCACCATGCTGGCCGACTGGGAATTTCATGGCGGGCTCCATTGCTTTCGGTATCGCCATGCTCGGAGATCGGCGCACGCATGTTTAGCGGGCATCGCCGCCGAAACGCGTAGGGAAATGCCGTTGGTCGGGTTGGCGGACGCAATTTGCAGGTGGAATGGGCGCGGCGTATAAAAATCCGCTGAGCCCCAAAGGAGCCCGCCGTCATGGAAGATGACCTGGAACGAGGAGGTGCATCATGACTTCGCGCAGGGGAATTTTCATTGCGGTCATTTGCGGCGCCGTGGCTTGCGTGTTCTCGCTGCCTTCACTCGCGCAATCCAGCATTGCGTCGGGGATCGTGGCCGCGCCGGATTACGGCTCGGGCGCAGCGGCTGGCAACTTGTCGAATGGCAACTTCAATACTCCCGAATCGGAGGGCCGCCCCGGCGTGAAGTTTTTCGCGCTTGGCGTGCAGGCATTCCGGAAGGGTGACTATCGGCATGCGATCGACATGTACAAGGTCGCGGCTTCCTGGGCGTACAAACCAGCCGAGTACAACCTTGCGGTCATGTACTTCAAGGGCCAGGGTGTTCCAGTGGATCGTCCGCTCGGCGCCGCATGGATGGTGTTGGCCGCCGAGCGCGGCGACGCAAGTTACGTCCAGGCGCGTGACATGATGGTGACGCTGCTCAGCAAATCCCAATTCATGCAGACGGATGAGCACTGGGGATCGTTGAGGAAAACCTATGGTGACGCGGTGGCGCTGCGGCGCGCCAAGGCACAGTGGGCGTGGGTGAAGACCCACCAGACCGGCACGCGAGTCGGCGGCACCACGGGCGAGCTTTCGGTCGGCGTGCTCGATGGAGGACATACCCCGGTTTCGCTCAACGCCGGCGGCAGACCCGTGAAGACGGCTACCACCGGCGCGGCGATCCTGCAGGGTGGTTCGATCGATGGGTCGATCGCCTACCGCCAGTTCCGGCAAAGCGACGATCCCTACGATCCGGTTTTCCTCAAGAACCGCCGCGGTACGGTGGAAGTGGAGCCGCTGACACCACTGAGATCGAATGACAACAAGCGGCCCGCAAAGGAACAGCGCAACGATCAAATTCCGCCGTCCGCACCCCCGCGCAGCGCCTGATCCGGAATCCAGAATACAAACCGGCGCGATTGCTCGCGCCGGCTTTTTCATATCCAAACGAATCGTGTTGTCGATCGGGCGATCAAGCTGCAATCAATCCTGCTTCACCGCCACCACGCTTCCGTCGCTCGGATCGACCAGCAGGTCCACTTTCTCGCCTTGGGGGTTCTTCGCGTCGGCGCTCCACAGACCGTCATCGAACTCCACGTCATCGACGTCCTGGTAGCCCTGCGCGGTCAGCTTGGCCTTGATCTCGTCCTCGTTGAGCCGGGACGGTGCATCGGCTTCGTACACCTTGCCCGTGGTCGGTCCCACCTTGATGTCGACCCACTTGTCGTTGCCGCCGCGCGCCTCGGCCTGCCACACGCCGTCCTTGAACTCGAGGCCTTTCACTTCCTGATATCCCGCATTCGCGATGTCGGCCTTGATCGCCGATTGGCTGAGTGCGCCGGCCGGCGAACTGACGCGGGTGGTCGTCGTGGTCGTGGTGGTCTGCATCGGCGCGGTGGGGGCGGTCTGTGCCAAAGCGGTGCCGCCGGCCAGCAACATGGTGGCAGAGAGCGCTGCAGCGAGCGTGTGCTTTTGCATGTCGGTACCTCCGTCGGGACAGTGGTGATCAGCTTGGGCAGGCGCCTATCAACAGCGCGTGAATACATCCGGCGCAAATCAGTGGCCATTCATCTGCATCACGCCTGCTAATCTTTATTGCTGGTTCATCTTCTTTCGCCGATGCGCATCACCTTCCATCATCCCGTGGCGTTCTGGTCCGGTTGCCTCGTCGTCGCCGCGGGCGTGTGCCTGCACCTGCCGATGTACGTGATGGCCGCGCCGATGCATTTCCATCTGGCCGGCATGGCGATGGATCCGGCAATGCTGCTGGGGATGGCGCTGATTCCCGCCGGCGTGCTGCTGGCGGCATGGGGTTTGATGCCGCGCCTCGCGCAGGTGCGCATGACCACCCGCGCCGGCAACGGCTTGCATTGGCACGTCGCCGACGGTGTTCCGCTGAATTTCGAACACTGGAAACTCGTGCTGGTGCTGGTGCTGGCGCTGACGATCGACGTGATGAAGCCAGCGTCGATCGCGTTCGTGATGCCTGGCATGGCACATGAGTACGACATCGGCATGTCGAGGGCGGGCTATCTCGCGCTGTCGGCGCTGATCGGCACCGCGGTGGGATCGGTGGCGTGGGGCCGGCTTGCGGACGTGTTCGGGAGGCGCGCGGCGATCCTGCTGTCCGCGCTCTTGTTCATGGGCACCGCGATCTGCGGCACGATGCCGTCATTCGAATGGAACATCGTGATGTGTTTCATGATGGGCGCGGCAGCCGGCGGCATGTTGCCGATCGCGTTCACGCTGATGGCGGAAACCGTGCCCGCGCGCCACCGTGGCTGGCTGCTGGTGGCGCTGGGTGGGGCCGGCACGTCGGCAGGCTATCTGGCCGCTTCGGGCGCCGCCGCGTTGCTGGAGCCGTCCTTCAGTTGGCGCGCGCTGTGGCTGCTGAACCTGCCGACCGGCGCGCTGATCGTGGTGCTCAACCGTTTCATCCCCGAATCACCGCGCTTTCTCGCCAATGCAGGATTGGAGGCGCAGGCGCGCGCAGTGCTGGCGCGTTTCGCGGGTTCGTCGAGCGCGCTGGTGAAGGACACCGCGGCGGTCGCTGCGCCGGTTCTGGAAGTGCACCAGCCGCGCGCCGGGTTGCGGCAAATGCTGCGCGGCCGCCATGCCACCATCACGCTGGCCTTGATGGCCTGCGGGCTCGCATGGGGGCTGGTGAATTTCGGCTTCGTGCTGTGGCTGCCCGCGAACCTGCACAAGCTCGGGCTGGATGCGCGCGCGGCCGGCACGCTGATGGCGCAGTCGGCGTTGTTGGCCATCCCCGGCATTGCGCTGGTGGTGTGGCTGTACCAGCGCTGGAGCAGCTTCAAGACGCTGGTGTTGTTCGTGGCGCTGACGGTGCTGGCGCTGCTCGCGTTCGCCGCGATCGAGGTGGGCGGCTTGCGCGCGCAATCATTCACGATTGCCGCGACCGTGTTGTTGCTGATCGCGATCAGCGGCGTGATCGCGACCATGATTCCGTACGCGGCGGAAATCTATCCGGTGCATCTGCGCGGCACCGGTTCCGGCCTGATCGCGGCGGGCTCCAAGGCCGGCGGCATTCTGGGTGCCCTGCTGGGCGTCGCGGGCGTGTTCGACAGTTTTCTCGTTTCGGCCGTGGTGATCGCGGTGCCGATGACGGTTGCCGGCGTGATGCTGTGGCGCGGCGGCGTGGAGACGCGCGGCCGCGAACTGGAATCGATCCAGCGGGTCATGTGCGATCGCCCCTGATGCAGGTCGCGGGTACCCTTCGAAAAAAATCAATGCACGCTGGTGGAGGCCGATGCGGGGCGCGTGACACGCCGCGCCAGCGCCAGTCCCTTCAATACGTGCAGCGCTTCCGACAACGCGTAATCCTTGATCGCGAGTTCGCCGGTGTCGGGCGGGGCTGTGGCGATCTTGCTGCCGCGAAGATGGTTGGGCAGATCGCTTTCGTGTTCGTCGTCGCCCAGCGATGGATTGCGATCGGCTTGCACGGTGACCTTGCCCAGCACGATGTCCGGCGTGATGCCGGCGACCTGGATCGAGGTGCCGTCGGGCGTGTAGTAGCGCGCGGTCGTCAGTTTCACCGCGTCGCCTTCGCCGACCGGCAGGATCGTCTGCACTGAACCCTTGCCGAAGGTGCGCCGGCCCATCACCAGCGCGCGGTGGTGATCCTTCAGGGCGCCGGTGACGATCTCCGCCGCCGACGCGGTGCCGTTGTCGACCAGCACCACCATCGGCGCGCCATCCAGCAGGTCGCCCGGTGTCGCGGTGAACTTGAGATCGGATTGCGGCAGGCGGCCGCGCGTGCTGACGATCATCCCGGCATCGAGGAAATCGTCGGCGACGCCCACCGCACTGGTCACCAGCCCGCCCGGATTGGATCGCAGATCCAGCACCACGCCGCGCAAGGGGCCATGCTGTTTCTGCAGCTTGCCGAGCGCGTCGGTCAGCTCGTTTGCGGTGTCTTCCTGGAATTCGCTGATGCGGACATACGCGTAATCCGGTTCCAGCATCCGCGTGGTGACGCTGGCGACATGGATGCGTTCGCGCACCAACGGAATCGTCACCGGCTTGTCGCCGTCGGGATGCAGGATCGTCAGCGTGATTTTCGAGCCGATCGGTCCGCGCAATTGCTTCATCGCCGTGCCGATCGCGTCGGGTTGCACCACCACGCCGTCGATCGCCTCGATCACGTCGCCCGCGACGACGCCCGCGCGCTTGGCAGGTCCGCCGTCCAGCGGCGCGACGATCACGAGCTGGTGGTTCACCTGCGCCACCTCGATGCCCAGCCCTGAATAGGCGCCGGAGGTGTCTTCGTTCAGGTCAGTCAGGGCGGGCTTGTCGAGGAACTCGCTGTGCGGATCGAGCCCCGAAAGCATCCCGCGGATCGCGGACTGCATCAATTGGTCGTCGCCGACCGGATCGACGTACGCCTGCTTGATCATCTCGAACGCGCGGGTGAAGGTCTGGATTTGCTCGAGGCTCGGCACGCCGCCGGCTGCTTTCGCAATCGAGGAGGCCTCGGCCGGGGTGGCGACGCTGGCCGCAGGTGCCGGGGCGGGGGGCGGCTGGCCGGGCGGCGGCGCGGTGAAAGCCATCCCCGTGCAGAGGAACAGCAGGCTACCCAAGCCGATTTGCGAAGTTCGAATCATTGCGACAACACCGTGTGAGCCGATACGGAGACCCCGCGCGGACGCGGCAGTTCATTGTAGGCGCTTCGCCTCGCACCGACATTTCGTACCCGGGGCTACTTGGCGAACCAGCCGTGTGGATCGACCGCCCTGCCGTCGCGGCGCAGGCCGAACCATGCGCCGCCCTGTTCGGGATCGCGTCCCACCGTCGCGACGGGTTGGCCGGGCTTCACCCAGTCGCCGACTTCCACCAGCGCCGCTTCGTTGCCGCCGTAGAGGCTCATCCAGCCGTCGCCTTGGTCCACGATCACCAGCATGCCGTAACCGCGCATGAAATTGGCCCATGCCACGCGCCCATACGCGACCGCGTGCACCTCGGCGCCGGGTTTGGTGGCAATCACGATGCCCTGCGCCAGCGTGCCGGTGCCGTTGTGCGGTGTGCCGGCGACCGGCCGTTCCAGTTTGCCGCGCAGTTGCGCGAACGGCGTGTTCTTGCCGAGCTGGGCGGGGATGTCCGCGAACACGTTCTGCAACTGCTTCAGCAATTTGTCCAGCGCTTCTGCGTTGCGCTGCAACGCCGCGATCTGGTCCTTCTGCCGTGCGAGCTGCGCGTCCGCCTCGGCCAGCAGTTTCCGCTGCGCTGCGCGCGCCTGTTCGAGCTGCATCGACTGGGCACTGCGCTGGTCGCGCTGCTGCCTCAGCGCATCCGTTTCGGATTGGATCGAGAGCTTGACCCGGTCAAGTTGCGCAACCTGGCCCAGCAACGCGCGGATGCGCGCCACACGGTCGTGCTGGAAATAGCGCGAATACGCGAGCGCGCGATCGATCTTCGCGATGTCGTCGTCGCCCAGCAGCAATGAAAAATCGCTGCCCCGGTCCAGCGTGTAGGCCGCCCGCAACAGGTCCGCCAACGCGGTGCGCTGGCCGGAAAGCTTGTCTTCGAGCTGCGTGCGCTGCTGTTCGAGATCGGCCAGCGAAGCGGATTTGGCCGCGATCGCGGCGTCGGTGTCGCGCACCGCGTTGGCGATCTGGTTGAGTTGCCCGGCCTGCTCGGCCAGCCTGGCATCGATCGCGTCGCGCTGGCTGGCGGTGGCTTTTTGCGCTTCGGCGATCGTGGCGATTTCGGCGCGTACTTTGGCGAGTTGGGCCTTGGCGGCGGCTTCGCGCTCGGCGTGTGTGCCGCCGGCGGATGCGATGGATGGCTCGTCGGCGCGGACGGTGCCGGCGAACGACAACGACGCGCACAGCGCCATGGTGGCCAGGCACTGTCGCCATCTTGAAATCGGAATGCGCATGCGCCGCGATTATCGCTGCGTTTCATCGAAACGCGCGTGGTTGCGCGGCAAGTTTCGCAACGGATGTCGTGAGAAGTGGGGCCATGGACGGTCGTTCCGGACCGCCGTGGCACGGTCGAAACGCCGGCAGCCAGCGATCGTGGACGATCGCGCTCAGCGCTCCACCCACAGCGCCAGCACGTCGATGGCACGGTCCAGCGTGCGCGACGCCTTTTCCATGTCGTCCGCGTCGTTTGCGCGGCCCGCCACTTCCGCTTCCGCCGCGGCCTGCTGCACGTCGCGCGCGCCCACCAGCGCGGCGGCGCCCTTGATGCGGTGCGCCTGACGGGTAGCTTCCGGCAGGTCGGCGGCGGCGTGCGCGGCCCGCAGGCCGGTCAAGTCCTTGCGGACCGCGGCGAGAAAATCATGGAGCAGGTTGCGTGCGAGCGTGGCATCGTGGCCGGCGATTTCGTTCAGCACGGTCCGATCGACCGGTGCCGACGGTGCGGACAGGACCTCGTCGTCGGACATCGTGGCGGTTGCCGTCGGCGCTTCGCCGCTCGATGCATTCGTGTCGGCAGCAAATTCGACATGCGGCAGCCATCGCCGAAGTTGCGCGGACACTTGCGCGATGCGCAGCGGTTTGCCCAGGAACGCGTCCATGCCCATCGCCATGCAATGCTCGGCTTCGCCCTTGCTGACGTTTGCGGTGACCGCGATGATCGGCGTCCGCGCACGCTGTTCCGCGCGCTCCACCTTGCGGATCGCGGCGGTCAATTGGTAACCGTCCATCTTTGGCATGTGGATGTCGGTGAGCACCAGCGCGTAGTCGCCGGTGTGCCAGCGGCGCAGGCCCTCCTCGCCGTCGGCCGCGGTTTCGCAGGCAAAGCCCGCGCGTGCCAGTTGGCGCGTCAGCACTTCGCGGTTGGTGGCGTGGTCGTCCACCACCAGCACCAGGCTGTGTTCGCGTCGCGCGGCATCCACGCCGGGCAGCGGCCGCGTCGGGAAATCTTCCTCCGGCACCACATGGCGTTCGGGGTCCACGCGCGCGGGATCGCCTTCGGCAAGCGGCAGGATGAGGCTGAAGGTGCTGCCGACGCCGGGCTTGCTGGCCAGCTCGATCGTGCCGTCCATCAGATCCGCGAGCTGCCGGCAGATCGCGAGCCCCAGCCCGGTGCCGCCAAACGTGCGCGCGGTGCCGCTTTCCGCCTGCGAAAATGGCTGGAACAGCAATGCGCGTTGTTCGTCGCTGATGCCGATGCCCGAATCGCGTACGCGCAGCGCGATATTCTCGCGGCCGTCCTCCAGCCTGCCGATGCGCTCGACGCGGACGGTGATGCCGCCGGTGCGGGTGAACTTCAGCGCGTTGGAAAGGAAGTTGGAAAGGATCTGGCGCAGCCGCAATGGGTCGGCGACGTAGGCGGGCGCAAGATCGTCGTCGATGGCGAGCTCCAGCGTCAGGCCCTTGCTGGATGCGATGCCGAGATAATTGCCGACGGCTTGCTCCACCAGCCGGTGCAGGTCGACGTCGCGCAGCGCCAATTCCATCCGGCCGGCTTCGATCTTGGAGAAATCGAGGATGTCGCCGATGATCTGCAGCAGGCTTTGCGCCGAGCTTTGCACGATTGCGACGCTGCGCCGCTGCTCGGCATCCAGGCGCGTGTGTTCCAGCAGTTCCAGCATCCCGGTGATGCCGATCATCGGCGTGCGGATCTCGTGGCTCATCGCGGCGAGAAACGCGCTCTTGGCGCGGCTGGCCTCGTGTGCGCGCGCTTCGCTCATCCGCAACGCCGCGTCCTTCTGCTTCACTTCCTCACGCATTTCGATGAAGCCGTCGACGACCTGGCGGGTTTCGCCACGCACCGGCACGCCGGCCGGCACCTCGAAATCGCCGCCGCGCATTCCGCGGGACATGCGCACCAGTTGTTCGATGCCGCCGTACACGTTGCGCAGCACCGCCCGGCCCGCGAACAGCACGATCAGCAATGCCGCCAGTGACAGCGCAATGCGCCATGCGTTCAGACGCAGCGCGTGCACGCGGTCGTCGTGCAACTGGTCCTGCGCATCGAGGATCTTCAGGTCGGCCATCAGGCCGAGATCGCTCAGCAGCGGATCGAGCGCGGGAAACAGGCGCGTGTCTGCGAAATGGCCGAGTCCGTCCATGCTGTGCGCGGCGAGCTGCTCGCGCAGGGCCGCGATCGCGCTGTCGGCGGGTGCGCGCTCGTCCTGGATCGCGACCAGCAATTCGTGCTGCCGCGGCGGCATGCTTTCGGCTTCGAGCGCCTCGAATGCCTGCCCGATGCGCTTCTGCGCTTCATTGACCGCGGCGAGGCCCTGGTCGAAGGTCATCAGTCCGTTGCGCACCTTGAAGGTGACGCCGATGATGGCGATGCCGTAGGAATCGGTCAGCGCCTTCACCTGGGTCTGGCCGCCCAGCGCGTTGTCGTACAGGCGATTCAGCGTGGCCTCGTGGTTTCGCTGATAGACCGCGTCCAGCGCCAGCACGCAGCCGGCGGCGACCAGCATCACGCCGAACAGCAGAAGCAGTTGGCGACGCACCGTCCAGAACCTGGCCTTCCAGAACTTGGCCTTCCAGAACCAACGCCTCATGGCTGGCGGCGTCGCCACTTCTCGATCGCGACGCCGAGCTGGTCGCCCGGTACGGCCATGCCGATCAATTCGCCCTGCGCGCGGCTACAGCCGAGTTCCGCCAACATCTGCCATTCGTCGACGCTGCGCACGCCTTCGGCTACCGTGACCAGCTTGAGCTTGCGGCCGAGATCGAGACTGGCCTCGATCACCGCGCGATTGCGTGCATCGGCGGCGCCGTTGATGAAGCCGCGGTCGATCTTGAGTTCGGTCACCGGCAGTTGCGCCAGTTGCGACAGCGACGACCAGCCGGTGCCGAAATCGTCGACCGACAGACCGAAACCCTTGAGGCGCAGGCGGGCCAGCACGTTCAACACCTGCACGGCTTCGTGCATCATCGCCGATTCGGTGATCTCCAGTGTGACGTCATGCGGGTCGACGCCGGCGGCCTGCACGATCGCCTGATAGCGATCGGCCGCGGCGGTGTCGGTGAGGTTGTGCATCGACACGTTCACGGAAACGCCGAGCTTCATGCCGGCCTCGCGCCAGCGCTTCAGCCAACGACAGGTCTGCGCCAGAATCCGTTCGGTGAGCGCGTCGATCAGGCCGGAGCGTTCCAGTTCCGGAATGAAGCGGACTGGCGGCACCGCGCGGCCGTTCAACGACCAGCGCGTCAGTGCCTCCACCCCGGTGACGAAGCCGTTGCCGATCGCGACCTGCGGCATGAACCACGCCTCGAACGCGTCGCTTGCCAGCGCCTCGGCCAAAAGACCTTCGTCGATGTCGGGGCTCGAGTCTTCGGCAGCCAGCAGGTCAGCGGTGAAATAGAGATCGATCACTTCCGCGAGTTTGGCTTGCGTCAGCGGCTTCTCGACCGTGCCCAGCACGCGCATGCCCGACGCACGCGCCATCAGTCGCACCGTGTTGAGCAACGCGGGATCGAGCGCGGTCAGCACCACCACCGCGTTGGCCAGGCGTTCGCGCGCAACATGGCCGATGAACTCGATGCCGTCCATGTGCGGCAGATCCAGATCCACCAGCACCACGTCGGCCGGATGTTCCTGCCGGCCCAGCTCGGCGAGCGCGCTGCGGCCATCCGGGGCGTCCAGCACCGAGCCGACGCCCATCTGTTGCAATAGGCGTATCGCCACCTGACGCTGGAAGTCATGATCCTCGACCACCAGCACCGATACTTGTGCAAGCTTCGTCCTCATGCCGGCCCCTTGTTCCTGATCGGCAGTTTTACCCGGAGTCTAGCATCCGGCCCACGGCATAGCAGGCAACGGCGCACGGTTTGGCGCATCGTTCGGTGCTTTGCTGCGCTAGGCTGTGAACATGTGTGTCGTCGCCTTGGCCTGGAACACCCATCCGCGCTGGCGCCTGCTGCTGATCGGCAATCGCGATGAAGCCTACGCGCGACCGTCCGCGTCGCTCGCGCACTGGGTGGATGCACCGGACATGCTGGCGGGCCGCGATCTGGAAGCGGGCGGCACCTGGATGGGCGTGCACGCATCAGGACGCGCGGCGGTCGTCACCAACGTCCGCGATCCGCGCGCCGCGCACGATCGTGCTTCGCGCGGCCTGCTGGTTTCGGATTTCCTGCGCGGCCGCGATTCGGCGAAGCGTCACGCCGAGGCGATGGAAGTCGCTGCCGTGCGCTATCGCCCATTCAACCTGCTGCTGTTCGATCACGAATCGGCGTGCTTCGTGTCCAACCATCCACAAGTGCGCGCACGCGAACTCACGCCGGGCCTGCACGGTTTGTCGAACGGCGACCTGGATGCGGCGTGGCCGAAGGTGCGGCGGGCGAACGCCGCGCTGCAATCGTGGCTCGATGCGAACGGCGAGGATTTCGAACCGCTGTTCGCCGCGCTCGCCGACGAAATGCCCGCGCCGGATGCCGAACTGCCGGACACGGGCATCGGCCTCGAGCTCGAACGGCGGGTGTCGCCGCCGTTCGTGCGCGGCGCGGTTTACGGCACGCGCGCGACCACCCTGATCGCGATGGATTACCACGGCAGTGGTCGCATCATCGAGCGGCGCTTCGGGCCGCAAGGCGTGCCGCAGGGGCAGACCGCGCTGCACTTCGGCGACGGATGAAGTTTCCTCGAAGGCTATTACGAGTCTCCTTCAAATCACCTCGTGATTCCGGGGCCATCCGCCGGTTTCATCGGCGATGGAATCCGCATCCACCTTCCGGAAAAAACCGGGCTCCGGTTGCGCCCACCCAAAGCGGCCGGCCCGGGAACGACAAATCCAATCGCCGGATTATTGCGGGGATGCGGGCGCCGCGGTGGTCGCGGGTGGTGGCGCGGAGATAGTCGATTCCGACGCCGCGTGGGCCGTCGTGGCCGCCGGCGGCGCATCCGGTGCGTGGAATACCGGCGCCTTGCCGAGCAGCAGCGCGCGGATGCTGCGCAGCTTGTTCTTCAGCGCGCGCTCGTGCTCAGGGCCGATCCGGATCATCAACTTCTGTCCGACGGAAAGGCTTTCCCAGGTCGGATCGGCGAATGCGTAATGCCCGTCGGGCTTGGCGACCAGCGCTACCGGCGGACGCGCGTTCGGTGCCGCCAGCATGTCGTTGATGGCCTCGACCAGTCGGTCATTGAAATAGCCCTGCGGATAACCGAGCTGGCGATACGCATCCTGGAACAGCGGATACCAATGCACGTACCACGTCACCAGTGTGCGCGCGTCCACGTCTTCCACGATCTTCATGTACGGTTCGTAGCGTGCATAGTCCCTTGCATCCAGCACGGGATGATCGCCGGAGCTGTCGACCGTGAACACGCCCTTGGGCGTTCGCATCGGCAGGATGCTGGCGCCGATGCTGCGGCGGGGCAGGGCATCCACGGTTGCGACGATGTGCGGGACCAGACCGCGCGCAAGCAGAAGCTCCGACAAGCCTTCCGCGCCCGGAATCGCTGCAAGCGCCTTGGCGACCACGTCGTCGCTCGCCTCCAGCGGCGGCAACGGCGCGGTGGTGGCGGACGCGGGATGGGTCTGCGCGTCGCTGATGGGGTACTCGGGCGGCGGGGGCGGCGCGGTGCTGGCCGTGGCGGGTCCGGAAGGTTCGGGGCCGTGACGCGTGAAATCCAGGCCGGGCATGCGCGTGAAATACCACCACGCCGCCACGGCCACGATCACGATCACCACGATCGCGCCCATGATCTTGCCGGTTGCCGATTTGTGCCGAGTCACATCGCCCCCGAAGCCTGGAACTATCTGGGTTGGATACGCGCGGGCCTCAATGGTTCCGTCAAATGAACGGGCTCACGCCGATCAGCCGCTGGTGCAGCAGGAACGCGAAAATCGCCCACGCCGCCACGCCCGCCACCACGGCGAGCGCGTCGCCCGCGAGCGTGCCCGCAGGGTACACGGTGCCGGCGGCGCGATCACGCCGGCGCGACCCGGCGAAATCCGCGACGGCCCACACGAGGAATCCGCCGAACAACACCACGTCATGCACGAAGCCGGTCGCCAGCAAATGGCCGAGCGCCCACAGCTTCGTGCCAGCCAGCATCGGATGGCCAATCTTCGCTTTCAGGTGATTGCGCGGCACGTAGGCCGCCGCCACCAGCACGAACGCAACCAGCGTGAACAGCGCATTCAAGTGTTTCCACCACTCGGACGGCGCATACAGCAGGTGCGGTTGCGTGCGCGCCATGCCGAAGCCGATCACGATCAGCGCGAGCCCGATGATCGCCACCACCGAGTACAGTCCCTTCCACGGCAGGAAGCCGATCCGCGCGATCGCGCGTTTGCGCCAGCCCGGCGCCAGCAAGTGCACTGAGTGCGCGCCAAGCAACAGGACGAGGCCGAGGATCAGGAGGGACATGCAATGGGTCCTTCGTGCGAGCGGTGCCTGATTGTAAAGACATTCCGTCGATGGCAGGCGGGCGCAGCCAGCAGCGCGGGATCAGCCGCGCAGCGGCGTATCCGGCCGTGGACAAGCGATTCGGCGGGGCCGTTCGCATGAGCCATCATGCTCGCCCCTCGCCGTGGCCCGGGGCCGCCTGCTGCGTCCGAGTTCGTTCCACGACAGTTGCTCGCTTCTCCCGCCCGACGTCACCTCGAATCGAGCGTGTCGATTTCCGACACCTTGGCTCGTCGCCTTGGCGAGCATCGCAACACGAAGTGCAAATTCCGGTTGCCCACACCCACTCGACAAGAGGATTGAAGACATGCCCAGCGTCAACGCAACAAGAAACATCGCGGTTTGCCTGTGGTTCGATGGCAAGGCCGAAGAAGCCGCCAACTTCTACGCCCGCACCTTCCCCGATTCGCACGTCGACGCCGTGCATCGCGCGCCGGGCGACTATCCGTCCGGCAAGGAGGGTGACGTGCTGACGGTCGAGTTCACGGTACTGGGCATGCCGTTCCTCGGTTTGAACGGCGGCCCGCAGTTCAAGTTCGACGAAGCGGTTTCGTTCCAGGTCTACACCCGCGACCAGGCCGAGACCGATCGCCTGTGGAACGCGATCACCGGCAACGGCGGCGCGGAAAGCGAGTGCGGTTGGTGCAAGGATAAATACGGCCTGTCGTGGCAGATCACCCCGCGCGCCCTGATGGACGCGTACACGAGTCCCGACCGCGCCGCCGCAAAACGCGTTTTCGACGCGATGATGACGATGAAGAAGATCGACATCGCCA
>DAIUEL010000025.1:0-20405 GCA_036845145.1 Rhodanobacteraceae bacterium
AAGCTCGCTGCCGAGGCGTCGGAGTTGCCGGTGAACGTGGTGGACATGGACGAGTCCCTTGCTGTGGAATCCTCCCCGGATTGCGACGGCGTCAAGGACGGCCGGACGGATTTTCCTCTTGCATTGCCGCGACGTTGTCGCGGTGGCGTGAATGCTCGGGCCGGCCGAAGCGCACCAGCACGTCGTGGACGTGACCATCGTCGACCAGTTCGATCGCGCATGCCGGCTGCAGCGCTCCATCGAGGCTGACGTCGGCGACGCCGCTGTCGCCGGACCTGCGCACGAACTCGATGCGGTAATGCGAGCCGCCGTGGCGCCAGTTGGCCGACCAGCGTTCCCAGTCGTCCGGCACGCACGGCGCGAATGAAAGCCGGTTGCCTTCGCGATGCATGCCGAGCAGCGATTCGACCAGCAGCCGATACATCCAGCCCGCCGAACCGGTGTACCAGCTCCAGCCGCCACGGCCGCGATGGCCTTCCGCGGAATAGACATCGGCTGCGATCACGTAGGGCTCGAGACGATATCGCTGCAACGCATCCGCGTCGCCGGTGTGCGTCAGCGGATTCAGCATCCGCGCGATACGCCACGCCTCTTCGGCGCGGCCGCGCCTGGCGAGCGCCATCGCCACCCACACCGCGGCGTGGGTGTACTGGCCGCCGTTCTCGCGCACGCCCGGCACGTAGCCCTTGATGTAACCCGGATCGAGCGGTGACTTGTCGAAAGGCGGCGTGAACAGTTTCACCAGGCGGGCGTCGGCATCGGCGAGGTGTTCCAGCACGGCGTCCATCGCGCGGTCACTGCGCGCGGCGTCGCCGATGCCGGCCAGTGCCGACCAGCTTTGCGGCAGCGAGTCGATCCGGCATTCCTCGCTCTGCGCGGAGCCGATCGCGACGCCGTCGTCGTTCCACGCGCGCAGGTACCAATGGCCGTCCCACGCGTGGCGTTCCAGCATGCGTTCGAGTTCGGCGGCCGTGGCCACGAGTTCGGCCGCCACCGCCTCGCCCTCGCGCATGGCCGCGAGCGGCGCGAAGCGCTTCAGCACGTCGTGCAGGAACATGCCCAGCCATACGCTTTCGCCGCGCCCGGCGAGGCCGAGCCGGTTCATGCCGTCGTTCCAGTCGCCGCCGCCGATCAGGGGCAGGCCGTGCTCGCCGAAGCGCAGGCTGCGGCGGATCGCGCGCAGGCAGTGCTCGTAGAGGCTCGCCGATTCGCCGGCGGTGCGCGCGTCTTCATACACCGACTCCTCGTCGGCCGCGAGCGCGCGGCCTTCGAGGAACGGCGCGCTCTCGTCCAGCACGCGGGCATCGCCGGTGACGCGCACGTACTCGGCGGTGCACCACGGCAGCCACAACAGGTCGTCGGAAATGCGCGTGCGCACGCCCTTGCCGGTGGGTGGATGCCACCAGTGCTGCACGTCGCCTTCGATGAACTGGTGCGCGGCGCAGCGCAGCAGTTGCGCACGCGTGAAGTCGGGTCGTGCATTCAGCACCGCCATCGAATCCTGCAACTGGTCGCGAAAACCCCAGGCGCCGCCGGACTGGTAATAGCCGCTGCGCGCCATCAGGCGCGACGCCAGCACCTGGTACAGCAGCCAACCGTTCGCGAGCAGGTCGGTGGCGGCGTCGGGGGTGCGCACGCGCAAGGGCGAAAGCATGTCGCGCCAATGTGCGCACACCCGCTCGAGTTCTTCGCGCGCGAACGTCGCGTCGCCGAAGTTGCGCACCAGCGCGCGCGCGGCCTCCTCGCCGGTCGCGGCGCCGAGCACGATCACCGTCTCGATTTCTTCGCCCGGCAGCAGATCGTACGTCAGGCGTTGCGCGGAGCAGGGGTCGAGTCCCGCGCCTGCCGCACCGTCGAGGGTTTCGGTGCGCATGCCGATGGGCACGTCCAGTCCGCGGTTGCGGCCAATGAAGCCGAGCCGGTCGGCGGTGAAGCCCGGCCGCGCCGCGCCGATCGCGTGGAACGCGATGCGCGACGAAAATACATCGTGGAAGGGGTTGTGCGCGAACAGCGCGCCGCATTCGATGTCGATGCGGGTGGCGACGTGCCGGCCGCTGCGGTCGCGGCGCTCGCCCAGCACCCATTCGACGTAGCTGGTCAGCGAAATGGTGCGCGGGCGATCGCTCTTGTTGACGAGTTTCAGAAGCGTCAATTTCACCGGCGCTTCGCGTGCCACGAATACAGTGGCTTCGCTGTAGAGATCGGCATGCGCGTGTTCGAAGCGGCTGTAGCCGAAGCCGTGGCAGGTGCGGTACGCGTCGCCGCTGGGCGAAGGCTGCGGCATCACCGACCAGAATTCGCCAGTGGCTTCGTCGCGCAGCCACGTCGCTTCGCCGCTGGTGTCGCGCAGCGGATCGTTGTACCAGGGCGTAAGCCGGAATTCGTGCGCGTTCTCGGCGAATGTGTAGGCGCCGCCGGATTCGCTCAGCACCGAACCGAACGATTCGTTGGCGAGCACGTTGCTCCATGGCGCGGGGGTCGGCGTGCCGGGTTTCAGCCAGATCACGTATTCGCTGCCGTCGTTGCGGAAGCCGCCCAGCGGATTCGGCAGCCGCAGGTCTTCGGAAGGCGGCTGCAGCGCGTAACTCGCGGGCAACGGTTTGCGCAGCGCCAGCTTGGGCGGCGGCGCGACGTCGGCAGCCGGCATCATCCGCGCGATCTGGTCGCGCAGGCGGCCTTCATCGCCGGAAAACACGCAGCGTGCGACCGACAGCATCAACGCGCGGTCGGGTGCAGGCAGGTGTTCGATGCGCCACGCGAACATCTTGCCGCGGCCCTGACCGCCGCGCGCCTCGGCGCCGGATTCGATCAGGTAAAGAATGTGCTCCTGCAGTTCCTGGCGATAGCCGGACAACTCCTCGTTCCAGATCAGAAGGTCCGCGTGCAGGCCGCGCAATTGCCAGTAGCCGTGCGCCTGGATCAGGTGCCGCACCAGGTCGATCTGGCTGGCGTTGGCGATCCGTGCCAGCACGATCGGCAGGTCGCCGGAAATGCCGTGCTTCCACAGTGTCGACTGGGTGGGCAGGCTGTCGTCGACGCCCCGGCGCGCCGCGATCGGGCCGTACAGCAGCGCGCTGGCCACGCGTTCATAGCGTTGCGCCTCGACCGCGCTCATGTTGAGTTGCTGCAGCGCCACCTGGTCGTGCGTCCACGCCAACTGGAACACGCGCTGGTGCAGATGGCGTTCCCGGTATTTCCGGGCCAGCTCGAGCGCGGCCTCGCGATCGGGCGCGACGCCGGTGAGGATGTCGAGGCTTCCGGTGTGACCGGGCCGGATCTGGATGCGCCGGCGGATCGACACGATCGGATCGAGCACCGCGCCGGTATGTCCGGGGAGGACCGCACCGTCGCCCAGCGCGCGCGCATGGGCAGGGCCACGCAAGCGGCCGAGGAACGCTTCGCGATCCGTTTCGAAGCCGCCACTGCCCAGCGTGCCGCCGCGAGTGGTCATCTGATGCACCAGCCACGGATTGTGCTCGTCGGGGCCGCGCGGTCGGCGCGTGGCCAGCAGCGCATCCAGTTCCGGTGCCGACTCGGTTTCGAGGAACAGCTTGCTGAACACCGGATGCGATGCGTCGGCGTCCGGCGGCGCCAGCACGATTTCCGCGTAGCTGGTGATTTCCAGCGTGCGGGTTTTCAGTGTGCGGTTGGTCAGGCGCACGCGCCTGAGTTCGATGTCGTCCTCGGCCGACACCGCGACCAGCACTTCGGTGGCGATGCCGTGGTCGGTGCGATGGAATTCCGCGCGCGCCTGCGAGAAGGTCGCGCTGCAACTGCCGCCGGCGTCGCCCATCGGCTGGTGCGTCGCCGACCACAATTTGCCCGATTCGACATCGCGCACGAACACGAACGTGCCTTCGTCGTCGCGCACCGCGTCGCCGCGCCAGCGCGTGAGCGCAAGGCCGCGACAGCGGCTGTAGCCCGCGCCGGTCTGGGTCAGCATCACGTGGTAATTGCCGTTCGACAGCAGGTGCACTTCCGGCAGCGGCGTGTCCATGCGCGTGATGTCGCGGGTCTGCACGCCCGTGCCCGCACGCGTCTGGCGCGGCTGCTCCACGTCCAGCGTGGCCGGATGCCGCGGGCGCGCCTCGGGAATTTTTTCGCGCAACAACAACTCGTGGGCGCGGAACATCGGATCGTGCATGAAGCGTTGCTGCAGCGGCTGGCCGTTCAGCAGCGAGGACAGCGCGAGGAAGCTCATGCCGTGGTGGTGCGCCATCCAGCTTTTCACCAGCGCGAAATCCTCGTTCTCGCTGACCCGTCTCGCGGTGAAGTCGAGCGCTTCGTAGAAGCCGTAGCGGGTGAGCGCGCCGATACCGGCCAGGCGTTCCAGGTTGTCACAGGCCGCAGCGGGATCGAACATCAGCGCCATCGCACTCGCGTACGGCGCGATCACCAGATCCTCGCCCAGTCCGCGTTTCAGGCCCAGGCCCGGCACGCCGAACGCGCGGTACTGGTAGGTGAGATTGACATCGGTGGTGTTGTAGGCGGATTCCGAAACGCCCCATGGCACCTGCTGCTGCGCGCCGTACTGGATCTGCCTTCCCACCGCGGCACTGCAGGTGTCGAACAGCAGCGTGTTGCGATAGGCCGGCATCAAGAGATGCGGCATCAGGTACTCGAACATCGAGCCGCTCCACGACACCAGCGTGGGCCGCCCGACCGCGATGGTGAACAGGCGCCCGAGCTTGAACCAGTGGGTCGGCGGCACCTGGCCCTGCGCGATCGCGACGTAACTCAGGATGCGTGCTTCCGAGGCCAGCAGGTCGTAGTGGCTGGCATCGCGCTTGTCGCGTTCGACGTCGTAGCCGATCACGAATTGTTCGCGCCGTTCGTCGAACAGGAATTCCAGATCCATCATCGCGAACGCGCGGCAGTGCGCAGCCAGCGCTAGCGCATCGTCGTGCTGGCGATTGAGGGTTGCGCGCAGCTCCTCGAGTGCGGCGCACACATCGGTGGCGCCTTCATTGGCAAGACGCAGGATCGCATCACCCGCGAGCACCTGCGCGCGGGCACGCGAGGGATTGCGTTCCAGTTCCGCCAACCGCGCGCGCGCGATCTCGTCGTCGCTGCCGCAATCGCCGAGGCCGAGCCATGGCGCCAGTTCGTCCAGTTCCTCGTAGGCGGCCGTGGCCTGACGCGCGAAAACGCGCACCCATTCGCCGAATTCGCCGGCGACGGCATTGTCGGATGCAAGCTGCGCGAGCTTGCCCGACTCGGCCTCGATGCGTGCCAGCAGGCCGTGCAGCACCGGCAGGTTGTCGGCGTTGCCAACCGCGTCGGCGACCAGGCCGTCGAGTTCGGTCAGCGTCGCCGCCAGCGCAAGGTTGGCGTGCGGATCGGCGGCGTCCACGCCGGGCAGGTGGTCGCCCAGCACGCGCGCAGTGTCGCGCAGGCCGTGTGCAAGGTTCACCGACACCAGCGCATCCTCGTCGGCGTGTTCCAGCGCACTGGCCAGCACCAGCAGGCATGCCATCAGGTTGCCCGAGTCGACGCTGGACACGTAGCGCGGCGACAGCGGTTCGAGGCTGAGCGTGTCGTACCAGTTGTAGAAGTGTCCGCGGTGGCGCGGCAGGCGCTTCAGCGTCTCAAGCGTCGCGGCGGTGCGGTGCAGCAGCGCCGCGCGAGTGATGTAACCGAAATCGTGGGCGGTCAGGTTGGACAGCAACGCCATGCCGATGTTGGTGGGTGACGTGCGGTGTGCGATCTGTTCGACCGGAAACGCCTGGCAGTTGTCCGGCGGCAGCCAGTTTTCGCGGGCGTTCACGAAGGTGTCGAACCAGTGCCAGATGCGCCGCGCGATGCTGCGCAGGAAGATTTGCTGGGCTGCATCCAGTGGCAACGGCGGGCGTTCCGGCGTGCGGCTGATCGACCAGGCCAGCGCCGGCGCCATGAACCACAGCATCAGGAACGCCAGCGCCGCCGGCAGTGCCTCGGGCACCGCGCGGCCGAGTGCGAGGCCCGCCACCACCGCCGTCGCCGGCGCCACCCACATCAGTCGCGCGTATTGCACGAGCGTGTTTGCGGCGCCGCGCACCGCGTCGGTCATCGGTGTCCATTCCAGCAGGTGCCGGCGCGTGAACAGCAACCGCCCCGCGCTGCGGGCAATCGCGTCCAGGTTCACCCAGGTTTCGAACGGCAAGGTCGCAATGGAAAACACGTCGCGCACCAATTCGTCGCGGATCCCGCGCCAGGTGCTGCGCCAGCGCCGGCGGGGCACGCGTTGCTCGATGTTGCGCGCCACCTGCACCAGCGCGATCAGCAGCGGGGCGCCCAGCAGCAGCGCCACCACGATCAGCGTCCAGTACACCGCGGATGCGCCGTGCGTCCAGCCGCGCAGCAACAACGCCAGCATCGCCAGCGGCACCAGCCCGCGCCGCAGGTTGTCCATGATCTTCCAGCGATGGTGCGCCTTCAGCGTGTTGCGCAGCCCACGCCGACGCGGGCCGGGCACGATCGGCAGCAGCCACTGGACGATCTGCCAATCGCCGCGCGTCCAGCGATGGCGGCGGCGCACGTCCACGCTGAAGCTGTTGGGCTGGTGCTCGATCAATTCGATGTCGCTGACCAGCCCAGCGCGCGCGTACGACCCTTCCAGCAGGTCGTGCGACAGGATCAGGTCGTTCGGAAAGCGCGAGCCGACCGAACGGTTGAACGCGTCCACGTCGTAGATGCCCTTGCCGACGAATGACGCTTCGCCGAACAGATCCTGGTACACGTCCGATACCGCGCGCGTGTACGGATCGAGGCCGGTCGAATCGCTGTACAGACGCGCGAAGCGGCTGGGGCGGTCGGCGCTCCACGTCACCGAAATGCGAGGCTGCAGAAGCCCGTAGCCGGCGACCACGCGGCGCGAACCCTTGCTGAACCACGGCCGGTTCAACGGATGCGCCATGGTTTCGATCAGCTTGCGCGCGGCTTCCGGCGGAAGCTGGGTGTCGGCGTCCAGCGTGATCACGTAACGCGCGGTCTGCAGCGCATCGAGATCGCCGACCGTCACGCTGAAGGCGCGATCCGGATGCGCGCCGCGCATGACGCGGTTCAGGTCACCCAGCTTGCCGCGCTTGCGCTCGAAGCCCATCCACACCGACTGTCGTGCATTCCATTCGCGCGGCCGGTGGAACAGATAAAAATGGGTGCTGCCGGTCAGCGGATATTTCGCGTTGAGCCGATCGACGCCTGCCGTTGCCAATTGCAGCAGCGCGCGATCGCTCGGCATGTCGCGCTCGGGCGCATCGGGAAAATCCGTGAGCAGCGCGTAGCGCAGGTTCGCATCACGATTGCCGAGGTAGCGGATTTCCAGCGCATCGAGTTGTTCGGTCAGGCCATCGGGACTGCCGAGCAGCCACGGCACCACCACCAGCGTGCGGCACTCATCGGGGATGCCGCCGGAGAACGACATCTTCGGCAGCAGTTGCGCGGGCACCAGCATGCCCAGCAGCCAGTTCACGAGCGCGACCGCCGGCTGGCTGGCGGCCACGAACACCGCGACCATCAACACCACGTCGATCGCCAGCGGCATGGGCGCCACGTACCAGCGGTGGCCCGACCAGACCAGCGCCGTGATCACGAGGCTGGCAATGAAGATGCCGCCGAGATAGGTGGCCGAAGGCCAGCGCTTGAGCCGTGCCGCCATGCGGTGTTCGGCCGGCGCAGGCGCGCCGAGTTCGCGTTCCAGTGTGGCGCGGCCGGGGCCGATCAGGAAATAACCGACGTGGCGTACGCGCGGGTCGCCGGCGGGGTCGTGGTCGGCCGCCAGTTCGATCGCCAGCCGCGCGATGTCGGGTTCGCTGCGCTTGCTGCGCTGGGCCAGCGACTCGATTGCATGGCGATAGCGGCCACGGGTGCCGAAATCCATGTCCACGTAGGCCCCCGCCGGATCTTCACCGAGGATGCGGTCGACCACGCCGACCCGTTCGATCAGTTCCGACCAGTTGGTCTCGTTGACGCGGCGCAGGCTGTTGATGAGATTGGCGATCGTGACCTGGTCGGCCGCCTGTTCGCGTGCTTCGCCGTCGATCACGCGCGCCACGCTGGTGCCGCGTTGTTCCAGTTGCCCCTCGGCGAAACTGAGCGCGAGTTTCAGCGACGGATGTTTGCCTTCCAGCAGGCGGTAGAACTCGGCCGCGAACGCGGGCGAAATGAACGATTCGGTGCGCGCCATCTCGGCGACGTTGACCAGCATCTCGGTGGGCGTGTTCGCCGCCACCTCGCCCAAATGCTCGGCCCAGAACTCGGCGCGCGAATAGGCCTCGAGGCGCCGCGCGATCGCGACGGCGCATGCGGCGAGGCCTTCGATGAGCGTGACGCGGATCAGCACCGGCAGCGTCCACAGCTCGACCATGTCCAGCGAGCCGTGCCGCTGGTAATTGTCGAGGTAGCGCTCGATTGCGTCCGCTTCCAGGTTGCCATCGAGCGAGGCGATGCAGGCACGCAGCACCCTGAGAATGCGCGGCACCACCGTGCCGTCGGCGGCCTTGTGGCGCGGCAACCGCCGCCACACCCGTGGCGACAGCGTTTCGCGCACCTCGCGGATCTGGTTGCGGATCAGGTAGACGTTGTCGATCAGCCATTCGGCGGCCGGCTCGATGCGACGGTTCTCGATGGCGGCGGTGCGCGCGACCGCGTAGGCGTGCGCCAGGGTCTGGTCGTGCGTGGTCAGCGCGCGTGCAAGGTCGAACGCCGGCGCGTCGGTGAGCCGGTCGTGGTCGCGCGCAAGCGCCGCCGCCGAAATCGCCAGGGCGGCTTGGGGCATCACGCGCGGAGCCGGGTGCACATGCGCGATCCGGCGCGCGGCGCGCCGGATCCTGAACCTGCGAATCCATGCTTGCGGGCGGTGTTTGCGCGGCACCTCGAAGAATCACTCCGTCCCTTGGAACCTTCGATCTTAACCAAACCGCCGTTGCCGCAATGTATCGGGCGCCGGTCGCACTGGTGCGGCGTCGTCATGCCGCGGACCTGTCCGGCACGTTCGGATGGCCGTCGGGGGAGC
Source organism: Rhodanobacteraceae bacterium (assembly GCA_036845145.1). GTDB lineage: Bacteria > Pseudomonadota > Gammaproteobacteria > Xanthomonadales > Rhodanobacteraceae > 66-474. The sequence goes on from DAIUEL010000025.1 coordinate 8,993, forward strand.
GAACTTGTGCGCGACGTGGCGTTTAGCTCAGGTCAACGCGGGTGAATTTGGTGCCGCATGGCCGGGACGCTATACTTGCGCGGATATGCGGCGGCCACGGGGGCCCGGGGACGCCGTTCGACTTCCAACCGGAGTTCGCAAGTGAGCACGCATCTCACCCCTTCCGATCGCACCTTCATGAGGCATTTCGCGATCATGATCGCCATGCTCGCGAGCACGGCGGTGGTATTGATCATCATCGGCGCGATCGTGTGGACGACCCTGCCGAGGGAAAGCACCCAGAAGGTGGTGCAGCAGGCGGGCGCTCGCATCGCTCCGGTCAGCGCCGTCTACGCGGGCGACACGGGACGCGCTGCGATGGAAGCCGCCAAGTCTGCCGCGACCCAAGCCGCTGCCTCGCAGGTCGCCTATGGCGGCACCACCGATGGCAAGGCGATCTTCGATCACCTGTGCACTACCTGCCATTCGACCGGGGCCGCGGGCGCGCCGAGCATCAGCGACAAGGCCGCGTGGGCGCCGCGCATCAAGGAAGGCATCGACACCCTGGTCAAGCATGCGATCGACGGCTACACCGGCCCCGATGGCAACCACATGCCGGCCAAGGGCGGCAATCCGGCGCTCTCCGACGCGCAGGTCGAAGCCACGGTGAAGTGGATGGTATCGCAGGTGAAATGACACGCGTTTGAGCGATGCCGGTGGCATCGCGTGGTGGCCTATCGACCGGCCATGGACGACCGGCGTCAATGGCTTCAGGGACGAATGCTCGCCGCGGACAACTCAACCCGCGATGTAGCGCTGCAGGTGGTCGATCTCGGCCGCCTGGTCGTCGATCACCGCCTTCACCAGGTCGCCGATCGAGACGATCCCGATCAACCGGTTGCCTTCTACCGCGGGCAGATGGCGAACCCGCAACTCCGTGCACAGGCGCATGCACTCGTCCACGCTGGTCCCGGGCGAGACCGTGGTGGGGGCGGGCGTCATGATTTCAGACACCGGCGTTTCCCGCGAAGAACGGCCCTTCAGGATCACCTTGCGCGCATAATCGCGTTCGGTGACGATGCCGGCGAGCGCATCGCCCCGCATCACCGGCAGCGCGCCGATCCGGCGCTCCGCCATCAACCGGATCGCCTCCAGCACCGGCGCTTCCGGGGTGATGGTGTAGACCTCGCTGGCTTTTTCTTCCAGTAAATGCCTGACCTGTCGCATGGCCGTATTCTCCGGATTGCGGAAGGTCGCTCGATTCTAGCGCTTGCAACGCGCGCCGGCGGAACGCGGATTTCGGCCTTCATGACGCCGTCAGGCACGCTCGGGCGCGGGCGTCACGCCCCGAACCCGGGTGCGGCGTCGCCGATCCAGGTATCGACCGGCTGGGCCTTCGCGTACAGGAAGCCTTGCACGTGCCGGCAACCCAGCTTGCGCAGCAGGTCGCGTTGCAGGGGGGTTTCGACGCCTTCGGCGATCACGTCGATCGAGAGCGTTTCGGCCATCGCGAGGATCGCGCGGATCACGGCGTCGCTGCTTCCTTCCTCGCCCTCGCTTAGATTGGCGACGAACGATCGATCGATCTTGAGGGTCTGCAGCGGATACTGGTGCAGATACGACAGCGACGAGTATCCGGTGCCGAAATCGTCCAGCGAGATGCTGATGCCGGCGTCGCGGAAAACCTGCAGGATGCGTTTCACCGCGGGCGTGTTTTCCAGCAGCGCGCGCTCGGTCACCTCCACGCGCAGGCGCGACGCCGGTACGTTGTATTCGGCCAGCAACGCCAGCAGGCGCTGGTCGAAACGCGGGTTGCTGAAATGACGCGCGGAAAGATTGATCGCGACGAACGCGTCGTTGCTTCCGGCCAGCGCGTTGGCGTCGCGACACACCTGGGTGAAGATCTGCCAGTCGATGGTTTCCGACGTGCCGGTGTCCTCGGCCACGTTGAGGAAGGTGCCCGGCAGCAGCACGCCGCGCTGCGGATGGCGCCAGCGCATCAACGCCTCGTAGCCGATCACGTCGCCGTTTTCGACGTCGACCACGGGTTGGTAATACGGTACGAATTCGTTGCGGGTCAGTCCGCGCCGCAGGTCGTTTTCCACTTCCAGCAGCGACACCGCTTCCTTGCGGAGGTCGTCGTCGAACACCGCGAAGCGGTGGCGGCCGGCGGCCTTGGCGCGGTACATCGCCGAATCCGCGTCGCGCAGCAATTCGTCGGGGTTCCGGTAATGCGGCGCCGCCAGCGCGATGCCCACCGAGGTGGACGTGAAGAGTTCCTTGGCGGCCAGCCGGAATGGCGCGTTGAGATCGTTGATGATCCGTTCGGCGATCTGGCAGGCGCGCATGGCGTCGTGCACGCCTTCCAGCAACACCGCGAACTCATCGCCACCCAATCGCGCGACCACGTCCTCGGATTTCAGGCACTCGCGGATGCGGTTGCCGACCTGTATCAACAGGTCGTCGCCGACCAGGTGACCGACCGAGTCGTTGATCACCTTGAACCGATCGAGGTCCATGAACAGCACCGCGAAACCCTGGTCAGGGTCGGCGTGGTAGCTCGCCAGCGCCAGTTCCAGCCGCTGCATCAGCAAAGTGCGGTTGGGCAATCCGGTCAACGAATCGTGCAGCGTCTCGTATTTCAGTCGCGCCTCGACGCGCTCGCGTTCGGTGATCTGCGAGCGCAAGTCGCGATTTGCCAGCGCCAGCGCGCGCGTGCGTTCGTCGACACGGTTTTCGAGCTGGGCGTAGGCACGCCGCAGCGAATCCTTGGCGCGTATGCGCTCCAGTGCATTGGCGATGTGGTAGGAAACGAAGGTCAGCAGTTCCTGGTCGCGCGGGCTGTAGTGCTGTTCGCGCGAATAGCTTTGCACCACCAGGACGCCGACGGTGTGTTCGGCGCAGATCAGGGGCACGCCCAGCCAGCATTCCGCTATCGAGCCGTAATGTCCCACCGCGCCCGAGATGCGCAACCGCTCGATTTCGGACTTGTCGGCCAGCAAGGGCGCGCCACGCTGCAGCACGTATTCGGTGAGCCCGTTCGCCAGCTTGCGGGTCGGGTTTTCGCGATCGCACTCGTCGACCGAGTAGGGAAACCCGAGTTCGGTGCCATCCTCGGAAACGAGCGCAATGCAGAAGTTCCGCGCGTTGATCAGGTCGTTGACGATGCGATGGATGGATGCGTAGAACTCCTCGATCTGATCGGTGCTGCTTGCCAGTTCGGCAATCCGGAACAGCGCCGCCTGCAGGTGTTCGCCGCGCTGCCGTTCCAGTACTTCCTGCTGCAGCACGTCGTTGGCTTCGCTCAGCGCGACGGTGCGCTCCTCGACCCGGCGTTCCAAATCGACATGCGCGAGGCGGCGCTCCAGCGCGGTCTGGATGTGCTGGGCCACGTAGATGAGCAAGGCCTTGTCCTGCTCGTCGTAATGATGGGCCTTGTCGTAGCTCTGCACCACCACGCAACCGGCCACGTCGTTTGCGTGCAGCAGGGGCACGCCCAGCCAATCCTCGAATGCGGCGCCGACGATGTGGAACGGGCCGTTGACTTGCCGGGGGATCGCATCCGGCGAACCCATCAATGGCTTGCCCTCGCGGATCACGTACCACGTCGGGCCGTGACGGATGTCCGTCATCGGGAGATCGCTGTCCGGAAACGGGAGCTCCGGGTCGACCGTGTCCGCGTAATACGGAAAGCGCACCGTGTCCCGCTTGGCGTCGTACAACGCGATGAAGAAGTTTTCCGCGTACATCAACGACGCGACGATCTCGTGCAAGGCATGGAACATCGAGGTCAGGTCGGCGCCGGCGGCGCTGGCCTGGTCGGCGATCGCGTACAGCGCGCGTTGCAGGCGCTCGGACTTGCCCAGTTGTTCAACCGACTCGGCGAGCGCGGTGCGCTGGTCGAGGGCGTCGACCCGTGCGGCGATCAGTTCGGCCGCGGCGTCCAGCAAGGCCCGATCGCCGTGCCCGGGCGGTGGCGTGACGACCAGAACTTCGCGCCGGGAAAGCGTGATCTGCAGCGGGCCGCCGTCGATGGGCGCAGCAGTCCCGATGTCGCGGCGATCCCGGCGTTCGACCATGGCACCCGGAACCAGTGCGATCAGCAAGGCGCTCGCGGTTGCCACCACCGAGTCAAGGTCCGGCGCGGCCCACAGGTTGCCGCTGGCCTGCAGCAGCGCGGTGGCGGGGGGCGCCGCTTGGCCTGCCGGGATGCTCCTGGGCAGAAGATGAACATTCGCGGCCATGGCCGACCCCTCTCGACGACTGGATGGTGCTCCTGATCCTTATCGGCACAAACCGCGCCAGATTGCGGCCGTTCTTTGTGATCTTTGGTTACAGGTTCGCACCTGAAACTTGAACGGGATCAAGATTCCGCGATGCGAGCCGTCATCGGCGGTCGTGCGCCGGTGCAACCCGCGGCCGTTGTGGGTGCGGGTCGAGGACGTAGGACACCCCGCCGAGTTGCCGCATCTGCTGCTGGATCCATGCCGCACGTCGGCGGATATACGGCGATGGGCGGTCGGCGTGCCAGTCGCGCGGGTCGGGCAGCACCGCGGCCAGCAGCGCAGCCTGGTGGGCGGTCAGGCGCGACGCGGGCTGATGGAAGAAGGCGCGCGAGGCGGCTTCGACGCCGTAAATGCCGTCGCCGAGCTCGGCTATGTTGGCGTATACCTCGAGCACCCTGCGCTTGGGCCAGGTAATGTCGATCAGTACCGTGAAATACGCTTCCAGGCCCTTGCGAAAAAAGCCGCCGCCGCTCCACAGGAACAGATTGCGCGCGGTTTGTTGCGTGATCGTGCTGGCGCCGCGCAGCCGGCCCCCCGCCTGGGCTTCGTCGATGGCGGAGCGGATCGACGGGATGTCGAAACCGTGGTTGAACGGGAACGTCTGGTCTTCGCCGGCCACCATTGCCAGCGGTGCGACCGGCGCGATCCGCCTCCACGGCACCCACTCGTAATGCAGCGTGAAACGAGGGTTGCCCTGCCACACCTGCGAAACGCGGCGTTCCAGCATGTAGGCACTGGTGAGGGGCGGCACGAAGCGCAGGATCAGCACCGGCAGCCACGTGGCCACGACGAACACCACGAGCAGCCGCAGCAGACGTCGCAGCCAGCGACGCACGAACGGGCGCCGCGCTCCGCGGACAGCGGTGGAACCGGTCATGCCGTCAAAGAGGGGTGCACCATGTTGGCCGCCCAGACTTCAAGCGGTTGCGCCGGCGCGTACAGAAAGCCCTGTGCGTAGCGGCAACCCATTTTCAGCAGCAGGTCGCGTTGTTCCACGGTTTCGACACCCTCGGCGATCACCTGCATCGACAGCAGCCGCGACATCGCGATGATGGTGCGGATCACCGCGTCGCTGCTGCCTTCGCCTTCCGCGGTCAGGCTGGTGATGAACGAGCGATCGATCTTCAACGCCTGTACCGGGTACTGATGCAGGTACGACAGCGACGAATAGCCGGTGCCGAAGTCATCCAGCGCGATGCCGATGCCGGCGCCGCGCAGCGTCTGCAGGATGCGCTTGGCTTCGGGCGGATTTTCCAGCATCGCGCGCTCGGTGACCTCGACCCGCAGGTTCGCGGGCGGCATGTCGTGGTCGGCCAGCAACCGCAGCAAGCGGCGATCAAGATCGGGATTGCGGAAATGGCGGGCCGAGAGATTGATGCCCACGAAAACATCGCTGCCACCGATGAGGGCCCCGGCGTCGCGGCACACCTGTTCGAAGATCTGCCAATCCATGGTTTCCGAAGCGCCCGTGTCTTCGGCGACGCTCAGGAATTCGCCGGGCAGCAGCACACCGCGCTGCGGATGACGCCAGCGCATCAGCGCCTCGTAACCCGCAACGCTGCCGTCCGCGAGATTCACCACGGGCTGGTAATACGCCACGAACTCGTCGCGCGTCAGGCCCCGGCGCAAATCGTTTTCCACTTCCAGCAGCGATACCGCTTCGCGGCGCAGGCCTTCGTCGAACACGGCATAGCGGTGACGGCCGTCGGCCTTGGCGCGGTACATCGCCGAGTCCGCGTCGCGCAGCAATTCCTCGGGATGCTTGTAATGCTCGGCCGCCAGCGCGATGCCGATCGATGTCGAGGTGAACAGTTCCTTCGCGGCCAGGCGGAATGGCGCGTTCAGATCATCGATGATGCGCTTGGCGATGCGGCAGGCCTTGTCGGCGTCCGAAATGCCTTCCAGCAGCACGCCGAATTCGTCGCCGCCGAGGCGCGCCACCACGTCCTCGGATTTGAGGCACGCGCGGATGCGGCCGCCGGCCTGGAACAGCAGGTCGTCGCCGATCAGATGGCCGACCGAATCGTTGATGACCTTGAACCGGTCGAGATCCATGAACAGCACCGCGAAACCCTTGCCCGGCTCGGAATGGAAACGTTCCAGCGCGTGTTCCAGCCGCTGCATCAGCAGGCTGCGGTTGGGCAATCCGGTCAGCGAATCGTGCAGGGTTTCATATTTCAGGCGCGCTTCGATGCGTTCGCGTTCGGCGATCTGCGCGCGCAGATCGCGGTTGGCCAGCGCCAGCGCACGCGTGCGCTCGCCGACGCGCTGTTCGAGGTTGGAATAGGCGCGCCGCAGCGTTTCGGCGGCACGCACGCGTTCCAGCGCGTTGGCAATGTGGTACGACACGAACGTGAGCAGTTCCTGGTCACGCAGGCTGTAGTGGTGCTCCGGCGTGTAGCTCTGCACCACCAGCGCGCCGACCGTGTGCTCGGCGCACACCAGCGGCACACCCAGCCAGCACACCGAATCGGTGCCGTGTTGCGCCACTTCGCCGCTGACGCGCAAGCGTTCGATTTCGGGGGCGTTCGCCAGCAGGGCCGTGCTGTGCCGCAACACGTATTCGGTCAGGCCGTTCGCGAGTTTGCGCGGCAGACGCTTCTGGTCCCGCTCGTCCACCGAATACGGGAAGGTGAGTTCGCCCCCGTCCTCGGAGAGCAGCGCGATGTAGAAGTTGCGCGCGTACAGCAGTCCACCGACCACGCGATGCACGGCGGCGTAGAAGTTGTCGATGCTGTCGGTGGTGGTGGCCAGTTCCGCGATGCGAAACAGCGCGGCCTGCAAGCGTTCGCCGCGCTGCCGCTCCAGCACCTGCTGCTGCAGTACGCGGTTGGCATCGCGCAACGCCTCGGTGCGTTCGCCCACGCGGTGTTCCAGTTCCGCGTGCGCGAGGCGCCGTTCCAGCGCGGTCTGGATGTGCTGCGCCACGTAGATCAGCAGGGCCTTGTCCTGCTCGTCGTAATGGTGTGCGTCGTCGTAGCTCTGCACGACCACGCAGCCGACCACTACGCTTCCGCGCAGCAACGGCACGCCCAACCAGTCCACGCAATCGGTGCCGGAACTGTGGAACGCCCCGCTGACCTGAAGTTTCAGCGCGTCCAGCGAACCCATCAGTGGTTTGCCGTCGCGGATCACGTACCAGGTGGGCCCGCGTTCGATCTCGCCCATCGACATGTCGTTGTGCGGGTCTGGAATGGTGGGATCCGCCGAGTCCGCGTAATAGGGAAACCGTACGCTGTCGCGTGAGGCGTCGTACAACGCCACGAAAAAATTCTGCGCGTACATCAAGGTGCCGACGATCTGGTGCAGCGCGCCGAACATCGTGGCAATGTCGGCGCCCGCCGCGCTCGCCTGGTCGGCGATGGCGTACAGCGCGCGCTGCAATTTTTCGGCGCGACCGAGTTGCTCGACCGATTCGGCCATCGCCGCCTGTCGACCGAGCGCTTTGACCCGCGCACCGATCAGGCCCGCCGCCGCCTGCAGTACCGCGCCGGCTTCCGAAGGGCCGTTGGCGGTCAGGACCAGCATTTCGCAATCGGAAAGCGGCACCTGCTCCCGGTGATCGGGTAGGGTTCCAAGGCGTTCGGCGTCGCCGCACGCACAGCGCCGTACTTGTGCGCCCGGCACGAGCTCGGTGAGCAACATGTGCGCGGCGGCTACCACCTGGTCCAGGTCCTCCGCCGCCCAGAGCGTCCCGCTGGCCCGCAACGAGGCGGCCGCGACGGGCGACGGGCCGGCCGGAGCGGCCAGATGGTGAACGTTGCCTGCCATGAATGGTCCAACCCCCTGCGTTGGTATGAGTGTAACGTCAGTCGCACGGGGAAGTGCGCGTGCGAGATCAGAAATGCTCGTTCTCGCAACGGTTCCGGCGCCGCAGACCGCGAACATGCTGCCGCAGTCGTGCCTTGGTTGAGCGCATAGCGGCAAAGAAATTGCCGCACCGGCAAGTCCAGCAATTGTTAGCAAAATGTAATCCGGTGGCGTACAATCACATCCAAAGCCGGTACGGTTTGGCCGTACCACGTGAAAAAAACTTGCAAACAATCCGCTGATCCGGACCGTTCAAAATGCGTCGATGCTTGGCCAACGTGATGCTCGCCGGCTTGGGCTTGGCCCTGCCGCTGTGGGCGTTCGGCCAGACGACGACCATACCGGTGATTCCGGCGCTGCAACCGCCTGCGCACGCCAAGAAGGACGTTGCCAAGGCGCCGGTCTGGCAGCGTGACGGCAACACGCTTTCGGTGACGGCCACCGGCCACGCCGCACCCACCATACCGACGGCGACACCGCAGGAAGGCCAATCCCACTCCGCCAGCGCCGGGGTGCATTTCACCAGCAAGCCGGGTATCACGGCCCATGCCAATGTGCGTGAAGTCCGCTGGGCGCCGCTGGCGCCGGCCTGTGCGGAGGCGCTGTCCGGTGCCCCGCTGAATCCCGTGTGCATCAATCCACTGGCCGAGGGTGTGCAAGGCGGCGAGGTGGGAGCCGGGTTCGCCGGTCCCGCCGGCAAATTCGATGTTTCCGTGGGGCAATCGCACAGCGCGTCGACGGCTTCATCTGCGCTGGACCGCCGGGCGGCCCTGCCGCGGGTGCTGCCCGCGGAGGGCGGCGCGGATGTCGCGGCGCCCTTGTGGTTTCGCAACAGCACGGCCACCAGCATCAGCGCAAAGGGCCAGCTCGATGTCGCGCCGAACACCAGCCTGGATCTCGGGGCCAGCGTGGGCCACGTGAGATTCCTGCCCGGATCGGGCCTGGCTGCCGACGACACGGTTGACCAGACCACGTTGAGCCTCGGCGTTCGCCATGGGCCGGTGCGCGGGTCCATCGTCGGGCACGTCCTGGAACCCAATCTTCCCGGCGCCGCACTGGACCAGAACCAGCGCTGGAGCGGCATCGATCTTGGCATCAGCGTGCGCCTGCCGTGGCGCGGCGAACTGAATTTCGGCGCGCAGAACGTGTGGAGTTCCGGTCGCTCGCCACTGCTGTTCGGCTCCGGCGTTGCAGCACCGGATCAGGGCCGTGTGCCGTACGTGCAATATCATCAGGATCTGTAGGGACTCGACGCTGTCGCGCCGGCTGTGCGCAGCCGCGCTTTTCGGATCACGGTCGGGTTGAGCGTTCCGCGCCGATCAGGCAGGCTGCACGCGTGAATTCGTCCCCGCTCCTCGATCCATCTGAAATCCTCCAGAAATCAGCCGGCCTGCTGCAGGCCGCGCGGTACGGCGACGCGGCCGCGACACTGCGGCAAGCGCTGGACCTCACGCCCGCAAACCCGGCTGTGACGCGAGCGGTGGCCCGCGTTTCGACGCTGGCACGGACCTGGTTGACACTCGGGCAAGTCGGCCTCGCCCTGGATGCGCTCGCGCCGCTTGCCGAATCTTCGCATGCGGACGGCACGCTGCTGATGCTTTATGGTCACGCGTTGATGTCGGTGGGCCGAAAGAACGACGCCGAAACCGTTTTGCGGCGCTGGATGGCGAAGGATCCCGGCAATCGCGATGCGGCATTGAGACTGGCGGCGGTGCTTTCCGACAACGGCAAGGCGATTGAAGCCGAAACCGTCGTACGGACCATCGTCCGCGGCGGAGAGGACGCCGATGTGGCGTTTGTCCTGGGGCGCGCCTTGCTCGAACAAGCCCGCTTCGACGAAGCCGAGACCCAGTTCCGGAAAGTGATACGAGCCCGGCCGGACCACCAGATTGCGCACGGGAATTTGATGGAGCTCGTGTGGATGCGCACCGGCGACGTGCATGAGGCGAGTCGCGAAATCGACAAGGTCCTGCGCGCCAGCCCTGACTTGCAGGGCCTTCGCGTCACCAAGGCTCGTTTGCTGACATCGGCACGGCTGCCGAAAGAAGCGCTTGCCGAGATCGACGCCGGGCTTCGCTTGGCGCCATCAGCCCCGGGCCTGCTTGCGGCAGCGGCCACGATCGCGCTCGACGTTGACGGAACGCGTGCACTGGATTACGCAAGCCGGCTGCATGCCGTAGCGCCGCACGACCGCACCGCCCAGGTTGCCGTCGGCAATGCATCGCTGGCGACGGGCCGCGCACGGGAGGCACTCGTGATCGCCGAGGCGCTCCACGATGCCGACCCGACCGATGGTCGGGCTTTGGCGATGAAGGCCGATGCATTGCGCATGCTGGGCGACCCAGGCTATCGCGAGTTGTTGGATTACCAGCATCTCGTCCGTGCCGAGTCGATCGACGTGCCGGCCGGCTGGGCCGGCCTCGATACCTATCTTGCCGAATTGGTCGCTGACCTGGAGCGCGCGCATACCTTGTGCGCGCATCCCATCGGGAACTCCTTGCGCGAAGGAAGCCAGATCCAGTTGGCGCCGCAACATTCACCGTTTGCGTCGATTCGCGCATTTCCGCAAGCCATCGACGGGCCAATCCGTCGCTACCTGCAGGCCATCGGCACCGGCAGCGACCCCATGCGCAAACGCAATACAGGCCGATACGGCATCAGTGGCATGTGGTCGGTGCGGCTGCGTCCCCATGGATTTCACGTCAACCACTATCACCCGGAGGGCTGGATCTCGTCCGCCTGCTACCTGCATCTGCCTCGCGCCGTCGAGCAGGCGGGCGGGGAGGGCTGGCTGCAATTCGGCGAATCGGCCTTTCCGACGAATCCCCTCCTCGAACCGGAATATTTCGTGAGGCCCGTTCCGGGGTTGCTCGTCCTGTTCCCTTCGTACATGTGGCACGGCACGGTACCGTTCTCCGGCGCGCCCGATGACCGTCGCCTGACCATCGCCTTTGACGTCGTCCCGCTGCCCTCGCCCTGAATGCCGACTGAGCGCCGGGACGGGCGTTAACACTGTTTTTACGAAATGGGGTAGGATCGGCATGTCGGCGCCTTCCGACGCGAAGGTGCCGATGGACCGAGGAGGGCAGATTTCAAGGGTTCCCCGGACGAAAACTTCCAGTCCGGGACCACGACCAAGGGCGCATGTCGCGACTTTCCCGTGTGACGCGGGGATTCCAAACGGGTTACAAAGTTGTTAGCATGCGGCCTGCCGAGGGTTCCAGTGAGGCCTCGTCGGCGTTTCTGACGGGGACCTTTCCCGAAACTGTTTCACACATCTACAACGTTTGGAGAGTGCAATGAGACTCGACCGCAGTGAGCTGTCCAAGGCCGTGCAA
>DAIUEL010000026.1:0-20315 GCA_036845145.1 Rhodanobacteraceae bacterium
CACGCTGGACGATGCCGCCGGCGAGGCCTTCGACAAGACCGCCAAGCTGATGGGCTTGCCCTATCCGGGCGGACCGGCGCTGGCCAAGCTGGCCGAGCACGGTGACCCGAAGGCGTATCGATTCTCGCGCCCGATGACGGATAGACCCGGACTCGATTTCAGCTTCTCGGGCCTGAAGACCCAAGTGCTGATGGCTTGGCGCGACAGCGACCACGCCGATGCGACCAGGGCCGACATCGCGCGCGGCTTCGAGGAAGCGATCGTGGACACGCTGGCCATCAAATGTCGCCGCGCCCTGGCCCAGACTGGCTACAAGCGGCTGGTGGTGTCCGGCGGCGTCGGCGCCAACAAACGCCTGCGCGCGCAACTCGCCGAAGCCGGTCGACGCGAAGGCTTCCAGACGTATTTCCCGCGGCTCGCGTTCTGCACCGATAATGGCGCGATGATCGCGCTGGCGGGCTCGATCCGCCTCGCGGCCGGGCAAACGACGGGCCCGGAGATCCACGTGCTGCCGCGCTGGAATCTCGAAAGCCTGCCCGAGGTGGCCTGAGCGTGGATCGGATATTCGTTGAAGGCCTCGCTGTCGAGACCGTGATCGGCGTTTACGACCACGAACGCGACGTGCCGCAGCCGTTGGTGCTTTCCGCATCGCTGGATTGCGAGGTCGACGCGCGGGACGAGCTTGGCGGCACGATCGATTACGCCGCGGTCGTCGAGGCGCTGAAGACGTTCGTCACGCAACGCCGCGATGGTTTGCTGGAAACATTGGCCGAGGCCTGCGTCGCCATGCTGCATCGACGGTTCCCGAAGGCGCGGGAGATCGGGTTGCGCATCGACAAGCCGGATGCTGCCAAGCGCCTCGGTTGCGAGCGCGTCGGCGTCGAAATCCGCCGCGGGTTCGACTGACATGCCGACGCATCGCTGGCTGCTGCTGCTGGGTTCGAATCTTGCCGGGCCGGAACGGATGCGACAGGCCTTCGAGCGATTGGCGGCGCTTGGCCCGGTAGCGGCATTGACCGCCATCGAGCGCACGCCCGCGCGTGGCGACCCATCGCGCTTCTATTACAACGCGCTCACGACGCTCGACTGCGATCTGGATCGGGACGCGCTGCGCACGAGGCTCAAGCAAATCGAAACCGGATTGGGGCGCGTGCGCGACGGGTCCGGCGAAGTCGCCATCGACATCGACCTTTTGGCGAGGCAAGAATACGGACGCTGGCTGGCCGATCCGCACGCGGTCGAAAAAGAAGAGTTCGCGCAGACGCCCGCGCGTGAGTTGCTTGCCGCCGCCGGCATTCGCATACCGTCCGATGAAAGCACGAAGGGGGCGTGAATGGAACTTCGTGACCAACGATCATTGGCGCTGGTTCCGCGTCGCATGCGCCGGGCACGAACCCCGCTGTCATAGCCCGGCTTCGCGCGCGTCCTGCGCGCGATCGCGATGGGTGCGTTGCGCCGGAACCTCGGCGCTGCGCCGGGCGGGGATGATTTCCACTTCGCGCGAAAACATCGCGAACGCGGTGCGTGCGACCTGGCGGGTGTCGTACCACGCGTACGCACCGACGCCGAGCGCGCCGGCGAGCGGCACCATCCGCGCCAGTGAACTGCCCAGCGCGCGCTCGGACAGCTTGACGCCGATCCGGTGCGCGATGCTGCGGAAGCCGTGCGTGGTCGCCGCGTGCACCATCCAGCGCTGCCCCGTGCGCACCGCGAGGTCGCGCACCGCCTGCGCGGCCGCGTGGCGGAACAGGCAGAACAGCATCTGTTCGCGGGTGAGCTTGGGGTGTTCGCCGCACACCGCCGCGATGTCCGCCACCATCTGTGCCTGGATTTTCCAGATCGCCACCAGCTCCGGCAACACCGTCAGCCAACCGATCGGCCCCGGCGGCAGCGCAAGCGAGGACGATGCCAGGAATGCCTTGCGACGTGCGGCCAGCGCGATGGCTTCGACGCGGGCACGCGGATGTTCGCGTGGATGCTCGCGGCTGGACGGAATGTCGGATAGATAATCGAGGATCTGCTGCGCGATCCGTTGCGAAGGCTGGCCCGCGGGGGCGGCAAGGGAAGCGGTCATCGGCGTCCTCGATGCAGATCGAACCGGTTCTCAACATGCCGCGCTCGCGCCCGCGAATCAAGCCATCCGGACCCGCGCTTCAGCCGCCGATCATGCACCCAAGATCCGGCCGCCATCCACCCGGATCGTTTGTCCGGTGACGTACGCCGCATCGCGGATCAGCCACAACACCGCGCCGGCAATGTCTTCGGGCGTGCCCTGGCGCTGCAACGCCGTCTGTTCGACCAGCGTCTGCGGTGTCTCGGCCTTGACGGGATTCTCCGACCACAGCACGTTTCCGGGTGCCACTGCGTTCACCCGCACCTCGGGTCCGAGTTCCTGCGCCAGCGCCAGCGTCGCCATGCGAAGTGCGGCCTTGCCCATGCCGTACGCCGCGTGCTGCGGCAGCGGCCGTTCGGCGTAGATGTCGGTGATGTTGATGATTGCGCCGCGCGATGCTTTCAGGTGCGGCGCGGCGGCCTGCGCCAGCAGCAGCGGCGCGCGTGCGTTGATCGCGAAGAATTCATCGCATTGCGCGGCAGTGATGCTGCCCATGGGCGTCGCATGGAAAATCGATGCATTGTTGATCAGCGCATCGAGCCGGGCGAAGCGGGCGAGCGTGGCGTCGATCAGGCGTGGCAGGCGTTCGGCATCGGCGAGGTCCGCCTGCAGCGCGAGGGTCGAATCCGCGCGTCGCGTTTCCAGTTCCGCCATCAGCGCGTCCAGTTCGGCGCGCGAGTTTCGAAAGTGCAGGGCAAGGTCGTATCCCGCTGCGTGCAGCGTGCGCGCGATCACCGCGCCGACGCGCCTCGCGGCGCCCGTGACCAGCACGACCGGACGGGTTTGGCTCATGGTCGCCCCTGCGCGTTATCCTGCATGACCGACAGATTGCCGCAATCGCGTGGATGCCGCCAGCATGGATCGCTCCCTGCCCGACCCTTCAGCAGACGAAATCGTGCATTCGGCGCGTCTGGCCGAGGCCATCCGGCGCGAGATTGCCGCGTCGGGGCCGGTTTCGTTCGGGCGTTTCATGGAGCGCTGTCTTTACGCGCCGGGCCTGGGTTATTACAGCGCGGGGCGGCTGAAGTTCGGCAAGGACGGTGACTTCGTCACCGCACCGGAACTCGGGCCGCTGTTTGCAGGCTGCGTGGCGCGCGCGCTGGCACCTGCACTGCGCGCCTGCGGCGGGGATGCCGTGTGGGTCGAGCTCGGCGGCGGCAGCGGCGCCTTCGCGCGCGACTGCCTGCTGGAACTGCGAGCGCTCGATGCGCTGCCGCGCCACTACTGGTTGCTGGAACCGTCGGCGGACCTGCGCGAACGCCAGCGCGAACGGCTGCAGTCTGAGCTATCCGCCGAGCTGTTCGCGCGCTGCGCGTGGCTGGACCGTCCGCCGCAACATGCGTGGTCGGGCATCCTGTTCGCCAACGAAGTCCTGGACGCGTTGCCGATCACGCGCTTCACGTCACACGACGGCGAGGTGTTCGAGGAACACGTGGACGTGAACGCGAACGGTGCGTTCGTGCGGGTCGATCGACCGGCCGATGCGCTGGTGGCCGGTGCGGTGCGGCATCTGCAACGGCACCTCGGTCGCGAATTCGGGGACGGCTATCGCTCGGAAGTGCTGCCGCAATTGCCGTGGTGGCTGGAAGCGGTCGCGGGCGAGCAGACCCGCGGCGCGGTGTTGTTCGTCGATTACGGCTACGTGCGACGCGAGTTTTATTTGCCCGAGCGCCGCGACGGCACCTTGCTGTGCCACTACCGCCACCGTGCACATGATGATCCGCTGATCCTGCCGGGCCTGCAGGACATCACGGCCTCGATCGATTTCACCGCGCTGGCCGAGGCCGGCATCGGTGCGGGATTCGAACCGGTGTCGTACACCTTCCAGTCGGAATTCCTGATCGCATCCGGCCTCGACACGGCATTCGCCGGCGCGCGCGAAACGGCGCCCGGCGAAGCCGCGCGCTACGCGCTGGCACAACAGGTCAAGCGGCTGACGCTGCCCGGCGAAATGGGCGAGCGTTTCCAGGCGATGCTGTTCGCGCGCGAGCTCGAGATCGGCGCGTTGTTCGCACCGCTGATACAGGTGGATCGCAGCGAACGACTGTAGCCACCGCGGCAGCGCGTCGCGCCTGCACGATGGCTGGCGCTGCCATAATCGCCGCCTGTCGCAGCGAAGGTCTGATCGTGCAAGAACACTCCTGGTTACTGTCGATACTGGTGTTCCTGGTCGCGGTCGTGATCGCGGTACCGCTGGCGCGCAAGCTGAAGCTGGGTTCGGTACTGGGTTATCTGGCGGCAGGCGTGGTGATCGGGCCGTACGGCCTCAAGTGGGTGCACAACCCCGACGCGATTTCCGGGATTTCGGAATTCGGCGTCGCGCTCTTGTTGTTCGTGATCGGGTTGGAACTGTCGCCGCAGCGGCTATGGGTGATGCGGCGCGCGGTGTTCGGCGCGGGCGCGGCGCAGGTGTTCGGCTCGGCGCTCGTCCTCGGCCTGATCGCGGCGTTCGGGTTTCATCTCGACCCGGTTGCCGCGGCGGTCGTCGGCTTGGCGCTGGCGTTTTCTTCGACGGCGTTCGGTTTGCAGATTCTCGCCGAGCGGCGCGAACTGCAGAGTACGCACGGGCGCCAGGCATTCGCGATCCTGCTGTTCCAGGATCTGGTCGCGATTCCGCTGATCGCGGCGATCCCGTTGCTGGCCGAGCATGCTGCGCCCCACGTCACGCAGCCGCTGTGGCTTTCGTCCCTGCGCGTGGCCGGCGTGATCGCGGTGGTGGTGGTGGGCGGACGCTATGCGCTGCGGCCGGTGTTCCGCGCCGTCGCCAAGACGCAGTTGATCGAAGTGTCGACGGCCACCGCGTTGCTGGTGGTCATCGGTACCGCGTGGCTGATGCAACTCGCCGGTATCTCGATGGCATTGGGCACGTTCCTGGCAGGCGTGTTGCTGGCCGATTCGGAATACCGCCACGATCTCGAATCCAATATCGCGCCATTCGAGGGCCTGCTGCTCGGGTTGTTCTTCATCACGGTCGGCATGGGCGTGAACCTGAAACTGCTAGCGCTGCATCCGTGGATCGTGGTGGGGCTGGTGGCGTTGCTGCTCGCGTGCAAGGCGCCGGTGCTGGCCGCGATCGGGCGCCTGAGCCCGCGCATGCAGGGCGCCGATGCGATCAAACTTGCGGCATTGCTGGCCGGCGGCGGCGAATTCGCATTCGTGGTGTTCAAGCTCGCCAGGGAACATGGTTTGCTGACGCGCACGCAGCACCAATTGCTGGTGCTGGTCGTGACGCTCGGCATGGTCGCGGTGCCGCTGTTGGTGCTGGCCGCGGCGCGGCTGCCCGAACGGCGCAAGCCCCAGCGCGAATTCGACAGCATCGAGGCTGGTACGCCGCGCGTGATCATCGCGGGCTTCGGCCGCGTCGGCCAGATCGTGGGCCGGTTGCTGCGCGCGCGCAACATTCCCTTCGTCGCGCTGGAAAGCTCGGTCGAGCAGGTCGACCTGTCGCGTCGCTTCCAGGGCACTGAAATCTATTTCGGTGATCCCACCCGCGCCGAGATGTTGCGCGCGGCCGGTGCGGGCAAGGCCGAGGTGTTCGTGCTGGCCACCGACGACCCGGATGCGAACGTGCGCACCGCGCGCATCGTGCGCCGTCTGTTCCCGCACCTGAAAATCATCGCGCGCGCGCGCAATCGCCAGCACGCGTTCCGCCTGATGGATTTGACCAGCGACCCCGACGACGTGGTGCGCGAGACGTTCTATTCCAGCCTGAAGATGGCGGCCCTGACGCTGAAGGCGCTGGGCATGGAGAAGGAGCAGGCGCGCGCGGTCGTGGAACTGTTCCGGGAACACGACGAGAAGCTGCTGCACGACCAGCACCTCGTATACGACGACGACGTGGCGCTGCGCCAGACCACGCGCGAGGCTTATGCGGAGTTGCAGGGCCTGTTCGAAGCCGACACGCGGGCGCAGGCGCGACCGGAAAGGGCCGACAAGGTGTGAAGCAGCTGGTCAATGCGGGCCGCCGCGGATCAAGCGCATCAAGCGCTTGATCAGGTGAGGACGCGCTCGGCGGCACCGGACTCATCATGTCGATAAAGTGCAGGACGGCACTTTATCGACATTCAATTGCTCGGATGCGTCATCAACGGCGTCACCACCTGGGCATTGAGCGGTGCGCTGCGGCGCGGCGACAGTTCCAGCGCCAGATCGACATAGCCCAGGACCCGCGCGACTTCCGCGGGCGTGCGCTGCATGCAGTCGCGCGCGTCGCGGTCGCCGCCGCGCGCGAGCAGCACGCGCGCGGGCTCGAACAGGGCGTGCATCGCGCAGGCGTGCAATGCGGTCACGCCATGTTCATCGGCGTGCCGCATGTCGGCACCGGCGTCCAGCAGCACCGGAAGCAGCGCGCCCAGGTGCGTGCCGTCGCACTCGGCGCCCGGCTTCACGTGCACGCCCAGCAGCATCAGGAGCGGGGTGGCGCCGCGCCGGTCGACGGCATTCACCGGCGCGCCGTCTTCGACGAGCAATGCGTCCAGCAGGCGCCGGCAGCGCAGGCTGTCGCGGCTGTCGAAGCAGAACCGCGCGGCCGCATGCAGCGCGGTATGGCCGCCCGCATCGGTGAGCGTCGTGTTCGCGCCGAGTTCGCGCAAGCAGGCGATCATGTCGGCATGGCCGAGGGCGGCGGCGATCATCAGGGCGGTGACGTCATCGGTGTGGCGCTCGTCCACGGGCACGCCCGCGGACACCAGCGCTCGCACGATGTCGGCATGGCGCGCGCTGACGGCGGCCGACAGCGGCGACGCGCCGGTGTCGACGGTAAGCTTCGGATCGGCATGCGCGGCCAGCAATCGTTGCACGCTTTGCAACGCGCCCGCGCCGCTCGCGCGCAGCAGCGCGGTGGCGCCGCGTTCGTCGCGCGCGTCGGCGGGCAGGCCAAGTTCAAGCAGTCGCGCGACCGCGTCGGCATCGGCCGCAGCGGCAGGCAGGTCGGCGTCGCGCAGCGGACGCCCCGGCAATGGCCAGGCAATCCAGCGCAACCAGTGCTCGAGTTGCGTCGCGCCGCGTGCCAAGGCGAGGCCCAGCGGCGTCTCCCCGCTGGCCGCGGGACTCTCGGGATCGGCGCCGTGCGCGATCAACGATTTCACCAACGGCAGCGCGGTTTCGGGTTTGGCATCCAGCGCCGCATGCAAGGGCGTCGCGCCGGCGCGATCGCGGACGTTCGGATCGACGCCGCGCGAGAGCAACGCATCCAGGACCGGGAGCAACGCCGGGCGACTGGCATGGTGCAGCGGGGAGCGCCCATCGGCATCCGCACCAAACAGGTCCGCGCCGCGTTCCAGCAACATCAGTGCGAACGAAGCATCGTCGTCCCTTTCGCCGAGTTGCGCCAATGCGCCCGCGAAACGCCCCGCGCCGGCCGGCGTTGCGCCGGCGTCCAGCAACTGGCGCACGGCCGCGCGTGATCCGGGCAGGTGATCCAGCAGTGCATCGAACAACCGGGTGCCGTCGTCGAGGCGCGCTTCGGCAGCCAGGCCATGTTCCAGCAGCCACGCGCGCGGCGCCGCGTCGACGTGATCGGCAAGCTCGAGATACAGCGATGCGAGTTCCGTTTCGGGCCAGCTCCGCACGCGTTCGGCGAAACGTGCGATCACTTTCCAATGATCGAAGCGCAGCGCATCGAGCAGGTGCGAGGGTGTGTCGGCGCCGGCTTCCGGCTGGCTCGCTTGGGCGTGGCTGGCCGGCAGCGGCGCCTCCGGATCCATCAGCGCGACCAGGTCCCAGCGTCCCGCACCGCTTGCTTGGTCGATCGCGCTGCGCCCGTCGCTGCCCTTGCGTTGCGGATCGGCGCCGAGCGCGAGCAGCGCGCGCAGGCATTCGGCGTTCGCGCGCGGCGACTGGCAGGCGAGCGTCAATGCGGTGCGGCCGTGCTGGTCGGCGGCGTGCACGTCCGGCTGCTTTTCCGCAAGCGAGGTGACGACGTCGGTGGCGCCCGCGCGCGCGGCTTCCATCAATGGGGTGGTGCCGTAGCGATCGGCGCTCGCGGCGTTGGCCCCGGCGTCCAGCAGGACGCGCGCGATCTGCGCATGATTCTCGCGCGCGGCATGCGTCAGCGCGCTCGCGCCCAGCGCATCGACCGCGTTCACATGCGCCTTGTGCTTCAGCAGGATCTGCACGCCTTCGGGATCGTCATCGGCGATGCCGGCCGCGGCGGGCAGCGCGGTGTCGGCGAGCGCGCCGTGTTCGACCAGGAATCGCAGCAACGGCCAGTTCGCGGCACCGGCGGCGACCGCGAGCGGCGTGGCCTGGTTGCGGTTGCGGGCTTCCAGCGGCGCCTGCGCGTCGATCAGGATCGCCGCGACCGCCGCCTCCGAACACAACGCCGCGTGGTGCAGCGGCGTGTTGCCGTCGGCATCGGGCAAGGATGGATCGGCGCCATTCGCGACCAGCGTCGTCACCGTTTCCGGCCGCCCCTGGCTGCACGAGCGCGTCGCCGCCAGCAGCGGCGTCAGGCCCGCGTGCGGAAGATTCACGTGCGCGCCCTTGCCGATCAGCGCGCGCAACAGCCGTGTGTCCGGCAGTTCCGCCGCCAGCACCAGCGCGGAACGCTGGTCGCGCGCGCCGGCGGGTGGGGCGGCGTCCGGATTCGCGCCACGTGCGAGCCAGGCGTTGGCGGCGGCTACATCGCCCGCGCGAATCGCGTCGAGCAGGCCCTCGTCCAACCTCGCCTGCGGCAGTTTCGGTTCGACGGGTTCGGCCGCGTGCGGCGCGGTGTCGTCGGGATCGTTCGCGTCGTTCGCGTTGGCGTGCGGCGCTCGGTCCGGTTCGGGATCGGGGGTGTGCGAAGGTGGCGTGTCGGCCGGTGGTGGCACGCGCTGGCCGCGTCCGCCGAACAGCAGGCGCAGCGTGCGGTCTGCAACGATCAGCGAACCCACCGGCAACACCACCACCGCGAACAGGAACAGCGCGGCGGTGCGGATTTCATCGGGAAAATTGGCGCCGATGCCGGCGAGACTCAACGCGCCGAACGCGATCGCGACTTGCGCCAACGCCGCCGGCAGGAAGTGCGTGACGAACAGGTCGCGCCCGCGGGTCAGATGCCGCGCGAAAGTGGTGCTGCGTGCCAGCGCGGCGGTGATCCACGAATGTTCCGCGCCGGCGGGAAATGCATCGTCCCATTCGAAAACCAGTCCGAACACCGGCCACAACCGCCACAACACCACCAGCGCGATCGCCAGGGCCACGGCCAGTCCCAGTGCCGCCGCCAACGAGGGCGCGCGCGACAGTACCGCGAGTGGCCAGGCCACCAGCAGGAACACCACGGCGGTATGGACGGCCAGCGCGATCAGGTGGGGCGGGCCGCGCCGGATCACGGTGCGCGTGAACGAAGGTTCGCAGCCGAAGCCGATCGCGTGGCACACGGCCGCCATCGACAGCGAAGCGCCGAGCAGCAGCAACACCAGCGAGTAACGTTCCCAGGAAGGCGGAATCCAGATCGCGAGCAGCACCGCGACCAGCGAAGGCAGAAAGCAGGGCAGCGACTTCAGGAGCGGCGGCCGGCGGCGGGGCTTGGCGGGCATAACGGGCTCATGCGGCGGACGCCCAAGTATAGGGAATGTGTATGTATCGACCACAACGCTTTCACGCAGACGGTGCGTCGATCCCGATTCGTGCGCCGGCGACCCGCAGCGAAGGCATCGGGTCGACGCGGTTGCTCCGGCTTTTCGAAAGCCGCGGCATTTCGGCCATCGATCGGCAGTTGACGTACGGGCTTGCGCGGCTCATTCCAAACTGCGATAGTCGGCATAACAAAATTCATACAAACGTATGAAATACGCACGGGCGCGGCCGTGTCGGCCGGCGGCCCGTCAAAATCCACGACTGGAGATCCATCGATGAGCAAGCATTCCATTACCACGCCGGGGTTTGCAGGCCTGGCGCTCGCCGCGCTGAGCGTGGCCGTGGCCGGGGCGATGGTGAGTCCGGCCGCGTCCGCTTCCGGCTTCCAGATCAGCGAGAACACCGTGCAGGCGATGGGCCGCGCCTATGCCGGCCGCGAAGCCGCCGGCAACGACGCCTCGGTGGTCATGAACAATCCCGCGGCGATGGTGGACTTCGACACCTACGCGGTGCAGATCGATGCCACCGCGATCAACGTGAGCACCCAATTCCATGGCAGCGGTACCGACGCGATCGGCCAGCCGCTTTCCGGCAGCGATGGCGGCAATGGCGGCGGCGTGCACGGCGTGCCGGCGATCAGCTTCATCGCGCCGATCGCCGAGAACTGGCGCCTCGGCTTCGGCGTCAACGCGCCGTTCGGCCTCGCCACCGAATACGACGCCGGCTGGATGGGTCGTTATCAGGCGCTGAAGACCAGCGTGAAGTCGATGGACTTCACCGGCTCGGTGGCGTGGGCGATCAGTCCGCAGTTCGCGCTGGGCTTTTCGGTGATCGCGCAAAAGACCACCATCGACCTCGGCAACGCCATCGACCTCGGCGCGGTGCTGGCGGCGCCGCCGTTCGGACTGGCGCCGACTTTCCTGCCGCAATCGGCGGACGGCGCGGTGCGCCTGCGCGGCGATGACTGGAAGTGGGGTTGGGCGATCGGTGCGGAGTGGAAGCCGACCACCCAGGACACGATTGCGCTTTCCTATCACGGCAAGATCAATCACCGCTTCGATGGGCAGGCGTACTTCACGGTCCCGGCAAGCGTGCAATTCGTGCTCTCGCAACCCGGCGTGCCACCGCTGTTCCAGAACACCGCGGGCAGCGGCCAGTTGGCGACTCCGGCCACCGCCTCCCTGAGCTACTGGCACAAGACGCTTGGCCCGGTGTCGTGGGGCGCGGAACTCAGTTGGACCGGCTGGAGTTCGTTCCAGAACCTCGCCATCGACTTCGCCAACCCGGCGCAGCCCGACATCAACCAGTACTACGGTTGGCGCAACACCCTGTTCGGCTCGGTCGGCATGGAATACAAGATGAGCGACCAGTGGACCTGGCGCGCGGGCGTGGCGTATGACCAGACCCCGACCCGCGACTTTTCGCGCGATCCGCGCATTCCGGATGGTGCACGCAAATGGATCTCGGTGGGCGCGGGCTACACCCCGGTGCCGAACCTGCGCTTCGACATCGGCTACACCCACCTGTTCGTCGATGACGGCAACGTCAACGACATCAGCGCGACCGGCGATCACCTGGTCGGCAGCTTCGAAAACTCCGGCGACCTGTTCGGCATCTCGATGCAGTACAAGTTCTGACGCGCCCGCGGTTTCAGCCGTGCCTCGAGAACCCCGCCGCAAGGCGGGGTTTTTGTTGGCGTCCGCATTGTCCGCGCACTGTCCGCGGACACAACGGCCGGTGACGTATTGACCCCAATCTGCTGATTCGATGGACAAATTACGTCCTCGTCGCTTGGCATGCGGCATGCACAAGGCATGCACAAAGAGAAGCGATTTGGTGTTGCATCCGACGCGGCGGCTGAATCGCCTTCATGGAGACGGGGATGTTCGGCTATTACCTCGACCTTGCCTTCCGGAGCCTGAAACGTTCACCCGGAATCACTGTGCTGATGGTCCTCAGCATCGGCGTGGGCGTGGCGCTGGCGATGACCACGTGGACCCTGGTGCACAGCCTCGCGGGCGATCCGATCCCGCAGAAGTCGGCGCGGCTGTTCGTGCCGACCATCGACATGTGGGGACCGGAAGCCCGCAGCAAGACCGGCGACAACGACCCACCTGTGCTGCTCGATTACGCTACGGCGCAGGCGCTGCTGCGCGACGCGCGCGCGCGATACCAGTCCGCGAACTACTGGATTGCCCCGACGGTGGTGCCGTCGCGTCGCGACCAGCATCCCTTCAACGCGTCGGGCTTCGCGGTCACCGGCCAGTTCTTCCCGATGCTGGACGTGCCGTTCCGCTACGGCAGCGGCTGGAGTGATGCCGAGGACGCGGATCGCGCGCAGGTCGCGGTGATCAGCAGCGAATTGAACGACAAACTGTTCGGCGGCCGCGACAGCGTCGGCCAGTCGTTCGCGATCAACGGCCGCAACTACCGCGTGGTGGGCGTGCTGGGCAACTGGAACACCCAGTTCGCGTATTACGACGTCCCGGCCTACGGTGGCTACATGGTCCAGCCGGTCGGCCTGTTCCTGCCGTTCAGCACGGCCGTTGCGGCGCGCATGCCGGCGGAGGGTTCGACCGATTGCTTCAAGCAACCGGCGCAACCCGGCTTCGAGGCCTTCAGGCAATCCAGTTGCGCCTGGGTCAGCTACATGGCGGAGCTGGACACGCCCGCGCGGCAATACAAGGCGTACCTGGAAAACTTCGCGCGCCAGCGCTTCGACTGGGCGCCCAATGTGCGCCTGTACGACCTGATGGGCTGGCTCGATTATTTCCAGGCGCTGCCGCCTGGGGTGCGCATGCTGCCGTTGGCGGGCGTAGGGCTGCTGATCGTGTGCCTGGTGGATACGATCGGCCTGATGCTCGCGCGGTTCCTGCGCCGGTCGGGCGAGATCGGCGTGCGCCGCGCGCTCGGCGCGCCGCGCCGCGCGATCTACGCGCAGTTCATGGCCGAAGGCGCACTGATCGGGGCGGCGGGCGGCGTGGCCGGCGTGTGCTTCACGGCGCTCGGGGTGTGGTGGCTGGGTGCCCGGTTTCCCGAGTCGTGGTCGGCCATGCTGCCGCGCATGGATACACCGTTGCTCGCACTCACGATCGGGGCCGCGATCGTCGCCACGCTCGCCGCCGCGGTGTACCCGATCTGGCGTGCGGCGCACGTGCAGCCGGCGTGGCAGGTCAAGACGAATTGAGGTGACGGGGTGCTGTGCCGTTGCTCGAACAAACGAGTCCTCGTCTCGGTGGTTCGCGCGGGAAATGCGGGAGCCGGATTCGTGCAACTGGTTTCCTTCGGCACCGCAACCGATACGGGTCCCACGCTCCGCGCGGCCCCGGAATGACAAGGTCGAGGTGCACGGAATGACAAGCCGGAATGACATGCAGGAGAAGACGCAGCCATGAACGTTTCCCCCATCATCGCCGCGCTGCGCAGGCACAAGGCCGGCGCGTTCCTGATCGGCATGCAGATCGCACTGACGCTTGCGATCGTGTGCAACCTCATCGCGATCATCGGTCCGCTGGCGCAGCTCATCAAGCGTCCGTCGGGACTGGTCGAACAGAACCTGTTCCTCGTCGCGCAGAGTTACATCGGTGCACCGGCGGGGCAGGATGCCGCCACCTTGGCGAAGCTCGATTCGATGCAAATGACCGACCTTGCCGCGCTGCGCGCGTTGCCGGATGTGCAGGACGCCACGCCGGTCACGTCGCTGCCGCTGTTGCGGACCGGCTACACGCGCGGCATCTCCACGCAGCCGGCGCAGGCCCATGGCGTCACGCGTGCGTCGATTTACCACGGCGACGAGCGAATGCTTTCCACGCTGGGCCTGCAATTGGTGGCCGGGCGCGATTTCGTCCGCGCGGACGTGCGCCACGGCGCCAATGACGATGCCGTCGCACCACCCGCGGTGATCGTGACGCGCGCGCTGGCCGAGCGTTTGTTCCCGCACGACGACGGGCTTGGCCAGTCGATCTATTTCAACGGCAGCTCGGCACCCAGCACGATCGTCGGCGTCGTTGCGCGCATGCTCACCTCCAATCCCGACGGTGTCCGATCCATCGCCTGGAATGCGGTGCTGGTTCCGGCCCGCATCGATGGCGCGGCGACCATGTACGCGGTGCGCGCCAAACCCGGACGCATGCACGCAGCCATGGCTGCCGCGCGCGATGCGCTGTTCAGGACCGATCCCATGCGGGTGGTCCAGCAGGGCGGCCGCTACGACATGCAGGGCATCCACACGTTCGCCCAGGTGCGTACCTGGGGCTACGTGGCCGATCACTTCATCGTGCAGGTGATGACCGCCATCTGCGTGATCCTGCTGGCCGTCACCGGCGTCGGCATGACCGGCCTCACCAGCTTCTGGGTCAACCAGCGCCACAAGCAGATCGGCATTCGCCGGGCACTGGGCGCGACCAGATCGGACATCCTGCGCTACTTCCAGATGGAGAATCTGCTGATCGCGGGTGGCGGTTGCGTGGTCGGCGTCGTGTTGGCCATCGCGATCAACCTGATGTTGCTGCGGATGTTCCAGATGGATCGCATGCCCGTGTCGTACGTGATCGTGGGCGTGGTCGTGATCCTGGCGCTGGGGCAGCTCGCAGTATTCGCGCCGGCGCGCCGGGCCTCCAAAGTGCCTCCCGTGGTCGCGACGCGATCGGTGTGATTACCCGGGCGCGCGTGGGCGTGATGGAAGGGCAGCACGCGCCCGGCGACATCGGCCGGGCGGCGCCACGCGCGTCATGACTGCGGTTGCGGCTGCGGGGGCAGCAGCTTCTGCACCTTGGCGCGGACGGTGCTGTCCGTCTGTACCAGGGTCGCGATCTGCACGTACCGGTGCGGTGACAGTTGATGGCTTTCGACCGCGGCTTCCATTTTCTTTTCGGCTGCCTGCTGCAGTTTCGTGCGGTCGTCGGGGGTCTTCGCGGCCGCGAGCTGCGGCTGCACCGAATCCTTGATGCCTTGCACTTCCACGATCGCTTGCGCGAAGTTCTTCAGCTCCGTGTCGTTGGGAGCCGGGCCCATGTCGCCTTGGGTTGCCGCCGCGCTGGCGGGTGGGGTTTGCGGCGGACTTGCAGGTTGCGTCTGTGCGAGTGCGGCCGGTGCCGCCAAGGCGATCGCCAGGCTCACTGCGAGGGCGATGCCCGACCGGTGAAATCGTCCGTTCATTGGAATGTTCCATTGTGGCTGGGGGAGGGCGCGGTGGTGACGGCCACCGCGGCTTCCACCGTAACGATGTCGGCGGATCGGGCGCAACCGGGCGCCGCCACCCGGTTCAGACGGGGGTCGGTTTCATCCGTAGTTGTTGCCGTACATGAATATTCGACAACGTGGTGGGGGCTGCCACGAACACTTTCAGCTGCGGGAGATGGTGCACGCGCAGGCTCCCGCGGAGCACGTTCGCGGGAGATCGCGGTGAAAGGCGTTGCCGCCGTCAATCCTGCAACGTCAGCAGGCTCGCGTTGCCGCCCGCGGCGGTGGTGTTGACGGTGAAGGTGCGCTCGGTCGCGAAGCGCAGGAGATAATGCGGACCGCCGGCCTTGGGGCCGGTACCGGAAAGGTTCTCGCCGCCGAAAGGTTGCACGCCGACCACCGCACCGATCTGGTTGCGGTTGACGTAGACGTTGCCGACTTTCGCGCGGCGCCGGATGTGGTCCACCGTTTCGTCGATGCGACTGTGGATGCCGAGCGTCAGGCCAAAGCCGGTCGCGTTGATCGCATCGATCACGGCGTCGAGTTCGCTCGCTTTCCAGCGCACCACGTGCAGCGCCGGGCCGAACACTTCGCGCGTCAACAATTTGATCGATGCAATTTCGTACGCGCGCGGCGCGAAGAAGGTGCCATGCTCGGCGCCTTCCGGAAGTTTCGCCATGTTGATCAGCTTGGCCGTGCCGCGCATCACTTCCGCGTGTTCTTCGAGGGTGGCGCACGAAGGCTGGTCGATCACCGGGCCCACATCGGTCGAAAGCAAGGCGGGATCGCCGACCTTCAACTCGTCCATCGCGCCCTTCAGCATGTCGATCACGTGGTCGGCGATGTCTTCCTGCACGAACAGCACGCGCGCGGCCGAGCAGCGCTGGCCGGCGGAGTCGAACGCGCTGGTCATCACGTCTTTCACGAGTTGTTCGGGCAGCGCCGAGGAATCCGCGATCAGCGCGTTCTGGCCGCCGGTTTCGGCGATCAGCGCCGCGATCGGCGCGTTGCGCGCGGCCAGCGTGCGGTTGATGGTCCACGCGGTTTCGGTCGAGCCGGTGAAGCACACGCCGGCGATTTCATCGCGCGTCAACAAGGTCTTGCCGATCACCGAGCCGCGGCACGGTGCGTACTGCAGGACTTTTTCGGGCACGCCAGCCTGGTGCAGCAGTTTCACGGCCATGCAGCCGATCAGCGTGGTCGGCTCGGCGGGCTTGGCGATTACCGCGTTGCCCGCAGCGAGACCGGCCGCCACTTGCCCGGTGAAGATCGCCAGCGGGAAATTCCACGGGCTGATGCACACGAACACGCCGCGTCCGCGCAGGAACAACTGGTTGGATTCGCCGGTCGGGCCGGGCAGGTCTTCCGGCTTGCCGAACAGCTTGCGCGCCATCGCCGCGTAGTAGCGGCACATGTCGGCGGCTTCGCGGATTTCGCCGATCGCGGCGGGGATGGTCTTGCCGGCTTCGCGCACGCACAGCGCGATCAGCTCGCCGCGGTTCTGTTCGATCAGGTCGGCCGCGCGTTCGAGGATCTTCGCGCGTTCGTCCGCAGGCGTGTCGTCCCATGCAGGTTGCGCGGCGACCGCGTTGTCGAGCGCGTGCAACAGCGTTGTCGCGTCGGCATCGCGCGATTGGCCGACCACGACACGGTGGTCGGCCGGGCTGGTGACGTCGCGCGGTGGCTGCGCGGATTGCGCGCCGGGCACCAGGGGTTCCGCGTGCCACGGGCCGCGCCTGGCGTTGACAGCCTCGGCCAGGGATTTCAATTCATCTTCGTTGGCAAGATTGACGCCCATGGAATTTTTCCGGAGTGTGCCGTACAGGTCGACCGGCAGGGGAATGCGGGGATGCCGGTATTGGCCGCCATGCGCCGCGCCGAACGCGCGCACTTCGGTGCAGGGATCGGCGACCAGCTCGTGGATCGGCAACTTCTCGTCGCTGATGCGGTTGACGAAGCTGGTGTTGGCGCCGTTTTCCAGCAGGCGCCGCACGAGATACGGCAGCAGGTCTTCGTGGCTGCCGCACGGCGCGTACACGCGGCACGGCACGTTCCAATGCTCGGGACCGACGACTTCCGCATACAAGTCGGCGCCCATGCCGTGCAGGCGTTGGAATTCGAATGGACGTCCGTTCGCGAGGTGGTGGATTGCCGCGATGGTGTGCGCGTTGTGGGTCGCGAACTGCGGATAGATCACATCGGCGCCCGCATCGAGCATGCGCTTCGCGTTGGCGAGGTACGACACGTCGGTGTTGGGCTTGCGCGTGAACACCGGGTAGCCGGAAAGGCCCAGTTCCTGCGCGCGCTTGATTTCGGAATCCCAGTACGCACCCTTGACCAGCCGCACGCACCAACGGCGTTTCGCGGCCCTGGCGGTTTCGACCAGCCATTCGATCACGAACGGCGCGCGCTTCTGGTACGCCTGCACCGCGAGCCCGAAACCGTTCCAGCCTGCGAGCGACGGGTGCGTGAACACCGCTTCCATCACTTCCAGCGACAGTTCCAGCCGGTCGGCTTCTTCGGCGTCGATGGTGAGCGCGATGCCTTGTGCCTTCGCGAGTTGCGCAAGTTCCAGCACCACCGGCGTCAGCTCCGCATGCACGCGGGCGCGTTTGGCGACTTCGTAGCGCGGATGCAGCGCCGACAGCTTCACCGAGATCGATGGCGCATCCAGCAGGTCGGCGAACGGTCCGCGCGCGCCGAGTGCGAGGATCGCGTCGTGGTACGCCTTCTTGTAGCGCGCGGCGTCGGGCGCGGTGAACGCGGCCTCGCCCAGCATGTCGTAGGAATACCGGTACTTCGCGTTGTCGCCCTTGGCCGAGCGATCCAGCGCTTCCTCGATGGTGCGGCCCATCACGAACTGGTGGCCCATGATGCGCATGGCCTGGCGCACCGCGAGTCGGATGACAGGCTCTCCGGCGCGCGCGATCAGGCGCTTCAACGCGCCCGGCGCATCCGCACGCGTCGCGTCGGCGAGGTTCACCAGATGGCCGGTCAGCATCAGGCCCCAGGTGGACGCGTTCACGAACAGCGAGTCGCTGGCGCCGAGGTGTTTTTTCCAGTCGGCTTCGCCGAGTTTGTCGCGGATCAGCTTGTCGGTGGTCAGCCGATCAGGAATGCGCAGCAACGCCTCCGCCACGCACATCAGCAGCACGCCTTCCTCGCTGGAAAGGTCGTACTGGCGCATGAAGGATTCGACGGCGCTCTGCCCGGCGCTGCGCTCGCGCACTCGCGCCACCAGCGCCGCGGCCTGCGCCTCGACGGCCTCGCTCTCCTTCGCAGGCAGACCTGCTTCGGCCAGTCTTGCCGCGACCACGTCGGCTTCATCGTCGCTCCACGCAGCGGTGATGCACGCGCGCGTTGCCGAAGCTGGCGGCGGCAATTCGGGGGAAAGGATTTCGGCCATGACGGCAACTCGAAGCGTGACCGTCCATTGTACGGCTTGCGTACGGCGCAGCCAATGATGCGCGGCAGAAACCGCGCGCATGGTCGGGCTATTCTTGCTGCCGTGGCCGCGCGGCCTTATGATTCCCGGATTGCGGTACCGTGAATGTCCATGATCACACGTCTACCGGTGGCTGCCGAAACCGGGCAGGTGACGCTGTTGTTGGCGCCCAATCGGGCGCTCAACCGCAGCCAGGTTCGCCGGTTGACGTGGGAAGTGTGCATCGCGGCGTTGCTTGTTGCAGCACTGGCGGCGTGGAGTGGCGACGTGTTTGCGCCATTGTTCGCGCTGATCGAGATCCCCGTGGTGGCGATCGCGTTCTGGCTGGTGTGGCGCAGCGGGGATCGCAGGGAGCGGATCACGCTGGGTACGGATCACATCCGAATCGAGCAGCTTCCGTCGCGCGGCCGTGCCGTCAGCACGTTTCCCGCGGCGTGGGTGAAAGTGCGGGTGCTGGAACGCGGCGACGGCCACAGGCACGTGGTGTTGGCCGCGCAGGGACGCGAGCAGGAAGTAGGGCAATGCCTCGGCGACGACGAGCGCATGCAATTGTCGCGATGGCTCAAGACCTTGCTGTCCGGCCGCAGCGGCTGGCGTGACAACTGATGCAACGCGTGGACAACACAGACAACAGGCTATCCGGGGTGCGATGACGATGAGTTCCAGCAATTGCAAGCGGCGGATCGTGGGGGCGGCTGCCGCCTTCGGTGCACTGCTCGTGGCGATGACCGCCGCCGCCAACCCGGTTCCGTGGCAGATGAACCTGGACAAGGGCGTGACGCCCGTATCGCAGCAGATCTGGAATCTGCACATGGCCGCGCTGTGGGTGTGCGTGGCGCTCGGCATCCTCGTGTTCGGCGCGATGTTCATCGCGATCGTCCGCTTCCGCCGTTCCAAGGGCGCGGTGGCCGAAACCTGGAGCCACAACACTCTGCTCGAAATCGGCTGGACGGTGCTGCCGGTACTGATCCTGATCGGCCTCGCCGCGCCCGCCACCATCCTCACCCGCGAGATGTACAACGCCACCGATGCGCAGATGACCGTCAAGGTCACCGGCTACCAGTGGCTGTGGCGCTACGACTACATCAGCTACGACGGCAAGCCCGTCAGCAAGGTGCCGACCGTGTGGTCGCGCCTCGCCGCGGACAGCAATGCCGCGCGCCAGCTCGATTCCGGCATCAGCCCGTACAGCGTCAAGGCGGCCGACGGCAGCAACAGTTACCTGCTCGACGTGACCCACCCGCTGGTGATTCCGGCCGGCGTGAAGGTGCGCTTCCTGATCACCGCCGACGACGTGATCCATGGCTGGTGGGTGCCCGATTTCGCGGCCAAGCGCGATGCCATCCCGGGCATCATGAACGACGCGTGGGCCAAGGTCGACAAGCCCGGCACCTACCTCGGCCAGTGCTACGTCTTGTGCGGCCAGGACCACAGCGCGATGCCGGTCGTGGTCAAGGTGTTGCCGCGCGACGAATTCAACGCGTGGCTGACCGCGCAGCAGAACGCGGCGACGCTCGACAAGGCCGCGCGCACCGCACGCGTGGAACCGCAGCAGCCGGTTCCGCCCAAGGGTTGATGCAGCAACGCAAGCAGCAAGGCATTCTTTGAGGATTCGCACCATGTCCAGCACAGCGCAAGCCGTCCACCACGAAGAACACCACCAGAGCTTCTTCGAGCGCTGGTTCATGTCCACCAACCACAAGGACATCGGCACGCTGTATTTGCTGTTCTCGTTCCTGATGTTGTTCGTGGGCGGCAGTTTCGCGATGTTGATCCGCGCCGAGTTGTTCGAGCCGGGCATGCAGTTGATGCAGCCCTACTTCTTCAACGAACTGACGTCCATGCACGGGCTCGTGATGATCTTCGGCGTGATCATGCCGTCGTTCGTGGGCCTCGCGAACTGGATGATCCCGATGCAGATCGGTGCGCCCGACATGGCGCTGCCGCGCTTGAACAACCTGTCGTTCTGGATCCTGCCGTTCGCCTTCATCCTGCTGCTGTCGACGTTCTTCATGC
>DAIUEL010000027.1:0-19874 GCA_036845145.1 Rhodanobacteraceae bacterium
CGCGGGCACGCCGGCCTTGGCGAAGCTGAAGTGATCGGAGCGGTAGTAGAAGCCGTTCTGCGGCGTCGAGTCGGGGCTGGCGTAGCGGCCCTGTTTCTTCAACGCCGCTTTCAGCATGTCTTCCAGTTGCGACTGGCCGCTGCCGATGATCTGCAGGTTCCTGGTTGGACCGATCACGTCCATCGCGTCCATGTTGATGTCGGCGACGGTCTTGTCCATCGGGAATACCGGGTGCTTGGTGTAGTACAGCGAACCGAGCAGGCCCGATTCTTCCAGCGTCACGGCCGTGAACAGCACGCTGCGCTCCGGTGCGGGCTTCTGCGCCTTGAAGGCCTTGGCGATTTCCAGCAGCGCCGCGATGCCGGTGCCGTTGTCGACGGCGCCGTTGTAGATCTTGTCGCCCTGGAGGCTGTCGTCTTCGCCAAGATGATCCCAATGCGCGGAATACACGATCACCTGATCGGGATGTGTGGTGCCCTTGATCATCCCGAGCACGTTGTTGGCCGAACCGTGTTCGATCTTGC
Source organism: Rhodanobacteraceae bacterium (assembly GCA_036845145.1). Taxonomy (GTDB): domain Bacteria; phylum Pseudomonadota; class Gammaproteobacteria; order Xanthomonadales; family Rhodanobacteraceae; genus 66-474. The sequence goes on from DAIUEL010000027.1 coordinate 525, forward strand.
TGTCGAGCGTGATCGACGCCGTCGCCTTCAGCGGTACCGGCTTGAAGCCGCGGTGGTCGGCGGCGGCGGCCAGCTTGTCAAAGTCGAGACCGGCTTTCGCGAACAGGCGCTGCGCGGCATCGCGGGTGAGCCAGCCCGCGACCGGCAGGCGCGGCGCGGGATCTTCGCTCTGCGGCAGCGCGAGCTGCGGGCCACCCCAGCTGTTCATGACTACCGACCACGGATACCCCGCCGCATCGTTGGTCGTGTGCACGATCAGGCACATCGCCGCGCCCTGGCGCGCGGCTTCCTCGTACTTGTAGGTCCAGCGGCCGTAGTAGGTCATGGCCTTGCCCTTGAACAGGCTGGCATCGTGGTCGCCGAAGCCGGGATCGTTGACCAGCACCACCACGGTCTTGCCCTTCACGTCGAGGTTCTTGTAGTCGTTCCAGTTCCATTCGGGCGCGTCGACGCCGTAGCCGACGAACACGATGTCGGAATCCTTGACCGAAACGTGCGGCTTCGCCTGCAGGGTCATCGCGACCATGTCCTTGCCGAAATCGAGGGTCTGGCCGCCACCGCCTTCGCCGATGGTGAGCTTGACGTTTTCGGGATTCATCAGCGCAGTCGAGACAGTGGGCACCTTCTGGAACCAGGAGCCGTGGTTGCCGGGCTCGAGGCCGAGTTGCTTGAACTGTTCGACGATCCACTGGGCGGCGCGTTCGCCGCCCGGCGTTCCGGGCTTGCGTCCGTCCATCGCGTCGGAGGAGATCGCCTTGTCGTAAGCGCGGAACCCTTGCGCGGTGATCGCGGTCGAAAACGGTTGTGAACCATTCGAAGCGTTTTCCGCGGGCGCGGCCTGTGCGCTGGCGGCGATGCCGAGGGTTGCGGTGAGGGCGAACAGAACGGTGCGACGCATGACAAATCCCTCTCATGAAGAACAGTCGGCGAGTGTACGCCGGATGCCACTATGGCGCAGGTCGAAGCGGCCGGCGCACATGACGAGTGTCACGCGATTTTTCGTTACCACATGCACATGCACGCCGTGGAACATGTCCGGACAATGATGCCCGTGTGATCGATCGTTCGATCTGCACGCTTCGTGGAAGCGTTGTGGGATCGGCGCGTGGTTGCCCAGCGAGGGTGGGTGGCTACGCGTCGATCCCCACATCGTGGGTCCCAGCGGCATCCGCCGCGTGCCTGATGCCCTCGCGATCCTGTCGTCATTCTTCGTGCGAGGTGAACCCATGCGTTCCGCTTTCCTTGTGATCGCAGGCGCTGCGCTGATGTGCGCGTTTGGCGCTGCGGATGCCGCGAGCGATCCCGCTGCCATTCTGAATGCGTATCGCGTCGCGAGCGGCGGGGCTGCGTGGCACGACAAGGCGGTGATGAAGATCGAATCGAAACTCGGTGGACAAGGCCTGACCGGCACCGACACCTCCATCACCGATCTGCGCACGGGCAATTCGGTCGAACGCTACACACTGGGACCGGCCAGCGGCGCGGAAGGCTTCGATGGCACGGAGGCGTGGGAGCAGGGGCCGAATGGTGAGGTGAATCTGCAGAAGGGCGGCGATGGCCTGCAGTTGGCGCGGAACGCGGCTTACCAGAACGCCAATCTGTGGTGGCGCGCGGAGTTCGGCGGTGCGGAAGTCGAAGCACTGGCCGATCAGCCATGCGGTGCGTCGACATGCGCGGTGCTGGAAATCTCGCCCAAGGGCGGCCTGCCATTCCAGGCATGGTTCGATGAAACATCCCATTTACTAGATCGCACCGTGCTGCGCGTCGGCGCACGCACGACCACCATGGTGTTTTCCGATTACCGAAGCGTCGGTGGCGTGCGTATTCCGTTCAAGACCGTGGTCGACAATGGCCACGGCCCGCAATACCTGCAAACCGTGGCAGTGAAGTCGGTGGCATTCCTGCCGGCGCAACCGTCGGCGACGTATGCGCCACCCGCATCGCGCATCAAGGATGTTGCGATCGCCGGCGGCGCCACGCAGACCACGTTTCCGTTCCGGTTGCTCAACAACCACATCTACACCGACGCGTGGGTGAACGGACAAGGCCCGCTGCTTTTCATCGTCGACACCGGCGGCGAGAACATCCTGGTGCCGTCTGCCGCCCGCAAGCTCGACATCAAGACCGAGGGCGCGATGGCCGGCACCGGCGTCGGCGACAAGGCCGTGAGCGTCGGGCTCGCCAAGGTGGAATCCCTGAGGGTTGGCGACGCCGACTTCAGGGACCAGGTCGTCTACGTGATGGATTTCATCCCGAACGACGTGGAGGGCGTGGACATCCAGGGCATGCTCGGCTTCACGGTGTTCAAGCGCTTCGTCACGCGCGTCGACTACGGCAAGCACGAGATCACGCTGATCGAACCCGATCATTTCGACCCGAAGGACGCCGGCACGCCGATTCCTTTCGTGTTCAATGGCGACTTGCCCGAAGTCGAAGGCACATTCGACGGCATCCCGGGCAAGTTCGACGTCGATACCGGTTCGCGCGCGTCATTGACATTGACCGGGCCGTTCGCGAAGCAGCACGACCTGCGTGCCGCGAATCCGAAGGGCGTGGTTGCGGTGGACGGGTGGGGTGTCGGAGGCTCCTCGCGCAGCTATGTCATGCGCGGCAAGGCGCTGACCATCGGGCCGGTGAAGATTCCCGGCATTGTCACCGCGCTGTCACTGCAGGAGAAGGGATCATTTGCCTCGCCTTCGTACCAGGGCAACATCGGCGGCGGCATCCTGAAGCGCTTCGTGGTGACGTTCGATTACGCCAGGCACCTGATGTACCTGAAGCCGTTGCCGCAGCCGGTTGCCGACCTCGACACCTACGATCGCGCCGGGATGTGGATCAACGCCGCGAAGGGCGGCATGGCCGTGATGGACGTCACCGCGAACGGTCCCGCGGCGCAGGCAGGCATCGAGGTAGGCGACGTGATCACCAAGGTGAACGGCAAAGCCGCGACTTCGATTCCCGTTGGCGAACTTCGCCGGATGCTGAGTGATGAGCCGCCCGGCACGTTGGTTCGCCTCGCCGTGAAACGCGGCAATACGACACGCGAAATCGCGGTGACGCTGCGCGACCAGATCTAGCGACACCCGGCGCCGCGCTTGCACCGGCGTGGCTGCCGTCACATGCTTGCTGCATGCCGGCGACCGCGCACCTTCTACACCCGACATCTGCTTGCGCGCTGGCGTTGGCCTGCACGTTTGCGGCACCGGTTGCCGCGGCAGCGTCGGGCCGTACCTGGGCCAATCCGCTCGACATCGACTACCGCTACAACTACGAGCAGATGAACCAGGGCATTTCGTATCGCACCGGCGCGGATCCCGCGATCGTGCGCTACAAGGGTGCCTGGTACCTGTTCCTGACCCTCGCCGACGGATATTGGCGCTCGACCGATCTGGTGCATTGGTCGTTCGTGAAGCCGAATCGTTGGCCATTCGACGGGCCGGTCGCGCCGGCGACGCTGGTCGCCGGCGGCAAGCTGTTCCTGATGCAGGCCGCGATGGAGCCCCGGCCGTTGCTGTATTCAACCGATCCGGTGCACGGCCGCTGGGATTTCTGGACGCGTCTGCTGCCACCAGTCCCGGGCGCGGTATGGGCCGGGCACGAACTGCAGATGAAACCGGGTGACCTGCCGCCGGGTCCGTGGGACCCGGGTCTGTTCCAGGACGACGACGGCAAAACCTATCTGTACTGGGACTCGTCCAACGTGTTTCCGATCTACGGCTCGCAACTCGATTTCGCGTTCGATGAGCAGGCCGAGGGTGAAGGCAAGCGCGTGAAGTTCGTCGGCAAGCCGGTGGCGCTGCTGCGCGCCGATCCTTCGATGCATGGCTGGGAACGCTTCGGCAAGGACCATGGCGACACGAGTGTCGCGCCCTACATCGAGGGCGCGTGGATGAACAAGCACGACGGCCGCTACTACCTGCAGTACGGCGCGCCGGGTACCGAATACAACGTCTACGCGACCGGCGTCTACGTCGGCGAGCGCCCGCTCGGCCCCTTCACCTATGCGTCGTACAACCCGGTCGGCTACAAGCCGGGTGGTTTCGTGGTCGGCGCGGGCCATGGCTCGACGTTCGAAGACGCGCACGGCAACTTCTGGAACAGTGGCACGATGTGGGTGGGCGTCAACTGGCGATTCGAACGGCGCATCGATCTGTTTCCCGCCGGGTTCGACAAGGACGGGCAGATGTGGGTCGATACCCGCTTCGGCGATTTCCCGCAGCGGATGCCGGACCACAAGCTCAAGCCCGGCGAAAGCACCTTCACCGGCTGGATGCTGCTGTCGTACCGCAAGGTGGCGACGGCGTCCTCGCAACTGCCGGACTTTCCGCCGTCGAATGCCGCCGACGAGAATCCGCGCACGTTCTGGGTTGCGGCGAACGCCAACCCCGGCCAGACGTTGACGCTCGACCTTGGCGGGCCGCGCACTGTACGCGCGGTGCAGGTCAACTATGCCGATTACAAGTCCGGGCGCTACGGCGACGCGCCGGACATCGTCACGCAATTCCGGCTCGAAGGCTCGCTCGACGGCAAGCGCTGGGCGACGCTCGCCGATCTATCGCATTCGACGCAGGATCATGCCAATGCCTATGTCGAACTCGAGCGACCGGCGCGCGTCCGCTTCGTCCGATATGTGCACGTGCACGTCGGCGCGCAGCATCTGGCGATCGCGGACCTGCGCGTGTTCGGCAATGCGGACGGTCCGCCGCCGCGTGCGCCGCAACTGGTGTCCGCAACCCGGCTGCCCGACGCGCGCGATGCCGAGATCGTATGGAAGCCGGTTCCGGGCGCCGTCGGCTACAACGTGCGCTGGGGCATCGCGGCCAACCGCTTGTACGAAACCTATCAGCGCTTCTCGGACCAGCCGGCCCGGTTGAAGCTCACCGCGCTCAACAAGGGCGTGCGCTACTTCGTCGCGATCGAGGCCTTCGACGAACGCGGCGTCTCGAAACTCTCGCGCACGCTGGTGCTCGACCCCTGATTCGCCAAAGGGCGAATCAGGGTGCATGCATCCGTTACACCGTGATCGGATTCGGCTTGCCCGGGTCGAGCTTCCACGTCTTGATCGCGCGTTCGACGTCCTTGGCGGTCAGCACGCCTTCTTCGGCGAGTGACGCGATTGCGGCGTGCGCGATCCAGTGCGCGTTGACTTCGAAGAAATCGAGCAGGTTGGCGCGGGTATCGCTGCGGCCATAACCGTCGGTGCCGAGGACGGTGAAACGCCGGCCGTGCGGCACGAACGCACGCACCTGGTCGGCGAAGGCGCGGACGTAGTCGGTGGCCGCGACCACGGGTCCCTCGTGTTTTTCCAGGCATTGCGCGACGTAGGCCATGCGCTGTTCCTTCGGGTTCGGGTGCAGGCGATTCCAGCGTTCGGCGGCGAAGCCGTCCCGGGAAAGCTCGGTGAAGCTGGGGCACGACCACACGTCGGCCTTCACGCCGAATTCCTTGTCGAGCAACTCGGCGGCCTTGATCGCTTCGCGCAGCACCACCCCGCACGCCAGCAGTTGCACCCGCGGCGCCTTGCCTGTGCTTTTGCCCTTGCTCGTGCTCTTGGCTTTTGCTTTTGACGATTCCCGATTCCCGACTCCCGCGTCCCGCAACAAGTACATCCCCTTGATGATGCCTTCCGCGCAATCCTTCGGAATGTCAGGATGCGTGTAGTTCTCGTTCATCGCGGTGATGTAATAGAACACGTCTTCCTGGTCGTGCAGCATGCGGCGGATGCCGTCCTGCATGATCACCGCGACCTCGTACGAGAAGGTCGGGTCGTAGGATTTGCAGTTGGGCACCACGCCCGCGACCAGCATCGAATCGCCGTCGGCGTGCTGCAGGCCTTCGCCTGCGAAGCTGCGTCCGGCGGTCGCGCCCAGCAGGAAACCGCGGGTGCGCTGGTCGCCGGCGGCCCAGATCAGGTCGCCGATGCGGCGGAAACCGAAGCACGAATAGAAGATGAAGAACGGCAGCATCGGCTGGTCGGACACCGAATAGCTGGTGCCGGCCGCGATCCACGCCGACACGCCGCCGGCTTCGGAAATGCCCTCCTGCAGCACCTGGCCGTCTTCGGCCTCGCGGTAGTACAGCAACTGGTCGGCGTCCTGCGGGCGGTATTTCTGGCCGCCCGGCGCGTAGATGCCGATCTGGCGGAACATGCCTTCCATTCCGAACGTGCGCGCCTCGTCGACGACGATCGGCACTACGTGCGGCGCGATGTCCTTGTCGCGCAGCAGCAGGTTCATGCCGCGCACGATCGCCATGGTGGTGGAAATCTCGCGCTCGCCAGTGCCCTTGGTGATCGCTTCGAACGCATCCAGCCCCGGCACCGACAAGGTCTTGCTGGATTTCTCGCGGCGGTGCGGCAGATAGCCGCCGAGCTCCTTGCGGCGCGCCAACATGTACTGCACTTCCGGCGAATCCTTGCCGGGGTGGTAGTACGGCACCGAATCGATGTTTTCGCCCTCGAGTTGCTTGTCGTCGATCGGGATGTGGAACCGGTCGCGGAAAACCTTCACCGCGTCCTGGTGCATCTTCTTGGCCTGGTGCGCGATGTTCAGCGATTCTCCGGCGGCGCCCATGCCGTAGCCCTTGACGGTCTTGGCGAGGATCACCGTGGGCATGCCTTCGGTCTGCACTGCCGCGTGATAGGCCGCGTACACCTTGTGCGGGTCGTGGCCGCCACGATTGAGGCGCCAGATATCCTCGTCGGAAAGGTTCGCGACCATCGCCGCGGTTTCCGGATACTTGCCGAAGAAATTTTCGCGCGTGTACTTGCCGCCGAACGCCTTGCAGGCCTGGTATTCGCCGTCCACCGTTTCCATCATCAGCTTGCGCAGCACACCCGCGGTGTCGCGCGCGAGAAGCGGATCCCAATACGAACCCCAGATCAGTTTCAGGACATTCCAGCCGGCGCCGCGGAACACGCCTTCGAGTTCCTGGATGATCTTGCCGTTGCCGCGCACGGGCCCGTCGAGGCGCTGCAGGTTGCAGTTGATCACGAAGATCAGGTTGTCGAGTTTCTCGCGGCCGGCCACCGAAATCGCGCCCAGCGATTCGGGTTCGTCGCATTCGCCGTCGCCGAGGAAGCACCACACCTTGCGGTCCGACTTCGGCATCAGCCCGCGCGCTTCCAGATACTTCATGAACTGCGCCTGGTAGATCGCCTGGATCGGCCCCAGGCCCATCGATACCGTCGGCACCTGCCAGTAATCCGGCATCAGCCACGGGTGCGGGTAGGACGGCAGTCCCTTGACGCCGGGCAGGGTCTCGATCCTGAGATGGTCCATGTCCTCGGTGCTGAGACGGCCTTCGAGGAACGAGCGCGCGTAGATGCCGGGACTGGCGTGGCCCTGGTAGCAGATCAGGTCGCCCGGATGGTCTTCCGACGGCGCGCGCCAGAAGTGGTTGAAGCCGACGTCGTACAAGGTGGCGGACGACGCGAAGCTCGCGATGTGCCCGCCCAGCGAACCCGGCTTGCGGTTGGCGCGCACCACCATCGCCATCGCGTTCCAGCGGATCAGGCAGCGGATGCGCCATTCCATCGCGGCGTCGCCGGGCGACTTGGCCTCGAGCTGCGGCGGAATCGTGTTGACGTATTCGGTGGTGGGCGAGAACGGCAGGTGCCCGCCGGCGCGGCGCGTTTCGTCGACCAGCTTTTCCAGCAACTGGTGGGCGCGCTCGGTGCCCTCGGCGTTGATCACCGCCTCGATCGATTCCACCCATTCGCGGGTTTCGCGCGGATCGGGGTCCTGATCCAGGAATTCGCGTGCCAATGCGTTCATCGTTTGCTCCTGTGCGCGGTCGTTCGCGCGGTCTTCTTGACGGTCTTGGTGGTCTTGCGGGCGTTGGTGTCGTGGTTCGCCTTCGCGCGCACCTTGCGTTTCGCGACTTCGCGCGGCGCGCGGATCTGCGCCTCGACGCAGGCGATCGCGCTCATGTTCACCACGCGCCGCACGGTCGCCTGCGGCGTCAGCACGTGCGCGGGCTTGGCCACGCCCATCAGGATCGGTCCGATCACCACGCCGTCGGACATCGAGCGGGTGATGTTGAACGCGGCATTGGCGGCGGCGAGGTTGGGAAACACGAAAACGTTGGCGCGTCCGGTGAGGCGGGAATTCGGGAACAGCCGCGAGCGCAGCTCGGGATCCAGCGCGACGTCGGCCTGCATTTCTCCTTCGACCTCCAGATCGGGCGCGCGTTCGCGCAGGATGCGCAGCACCTGCTGCATCTTCATCGAAGTCGCGGTCATGCGGCTGCCGAAATTGGAGCCGGCGATCAGCGCGACGCGCGCTTCGACGCCCAGCAGCTTGAGGCGCAACGTGGCCTGCAGCGTGGCCGCGGCGATCTGGTCCGGGTCGGGATCGTGCTGCATGTGGGTGTCGAGGAAAAAAGTGAGGCCCTTGTCGTTGGCGACCGCCGACATCGACGACAGTGTCTGCACGCCGCGGTCCAGTCCGATGATGTCGCGGATGTAGGCGGCCTTGCGCTGGTAGCGGCCGACCACGCCACAGATCAGCGCGTCGGCTTCGCCGCGCGCCACCATCAGCGCCGCGATCACGGTCGGGCGCGAGCGCACCACCGATTTCGCCGACGCCGGCGTGACGCCGCGTCGCTGCATCAGTTCGTAGTACTGCTGCCAGTACGCATCGAAACGCGGATCGGAATGGAGATTGACCAGTTCGAAATCGCGTCCGGCCCGCAGGCGCAGCCCGATCCGCTCGATGCGGCGTTCGATCACGTCCGGGCGACCGATCAGGATCGGTTTCACCAATTGTTCGTCCACCAGGGTTTGCACCGCGCGCAGCACGGTTTCCTCTTCGCCCTCGGCGTAGACCACGCGCATCGGGTGCGCGCGCGCGCGTTCGAATACCGGCTTCATCGCAAGTCCGGTGCGGAACACGAATTGGCTGAGCTTTTCGGTGTAGGCGCGAAGGTCGGCGAGCGGCCGGGTGGCGATGCCGGATTCCATCGCGGCTTTCGCGACCGCCGGCGCTACCTGCACCAGCAGGCGCGGATCGAACGGGCGCGGGATCAGGTAATCCGCCCCGAAGTGCGGTACCTTGCCGCCGTAGGCGCGCTGCGCGACGTCGGAGGCTTCGCGCCGCGCGAGTTGGGCGATCGCGTGCACGCAGGCAACGGTCATCGCTTCGTTGATCCCGGTCGCGCCGACATCCAGCGCGCCGCGGAAGATGTAGGGAAAGCACAGCGCGTTGTTGACCTGGTTCGGATAGTCCGAGCGGCCGGTCGCGATCACCGCGTCGGGTTTCGCGGCGCGCGCTTCCTCCGGGGTGATTTCCGGCGTGGGGTTGGCCAGCGCCAGGATCACCGGGCGATCGGCCATGGTCGCGACCATTTTGCGCTTCAACACGCCGCCCGCGGAGACGCCGAGGAATACGTCGGCACCCTTGATGATGTCGGCCAGCGTGCGCGCCTTGGTCTTGCGTGCGTAGCGTTGCAAGCTCGGGTCGAGGCCGGGGCGGTCCTGGTAAAGCACGCCGTCCTTGTCACTTACCAGGATGTTTTCCCGCTTGACGCCGAGCCGCACCAGCATGTCGAGGCAGGCGATGCCAGCGGCACCCGCGCCGGACGCCGCGACTTTCACTTCGCCGATCTTCTTGCCGACCACGATCAGCGCGTTGGTCAGCGCTGCGCCCACGATGATCGCGGTGCCGTGCTGGTCGTCATGGAATACCGGGATGTTCATGCGTTCGCGCAGCTTGCGCTCGACGTAGAAGCATTCCGGCGCCTTGATGTCTTCGAGGTTGATGCCGCCGAAGGTTGGTTCGAGCGAGGCGATGATCTCGACCAGCTTGTCCGGGTCGCGTTCGTCGATCTCGATGTCGAACACGTCGATGCCGGCGAATTTGCGGAACAGCACGCCCTTGCCTTCCATCACCGGCTTGCCGGCGAGCGGGCCGATGCTGCCGAGACCGAGGACCGCGGTGCCGTTGGTGATCACGCCCACGAGATTGCCGCGCGCGGTGAGCCCGTGCGCTTCGGTGGGATCGTCCACGATCGCCTCGCATGCGGCGGCGACACCCGGCGAATAAGCCAGCGCCAGGTCGCGCGCGGTCAGCAGCGACTTGGTGGGCGTGATGCGAATTTTCCCGGCGGGCGCGTGCCGGTGGTATTCCAGTGCCGCTTGCTTGAGTTCTTCGGGTAGGCAGGACATGGGATCTAGGGCCTGTTGGCGCTATGCCGCGTGAGCCGCGTTGCTTCCGCAGCGGTCGCCAGGCGAGGCGCGTACCGCAGCGTCAGAGTGGTTCTCTGGTCAAGGTGTGCACCGATGGATGGCGGCCGCTGCTGAGCAACCCTTCGGGCCGGGGCCCTTTGCCCACGTGGCTGCGTCATCGCTCGTCTATGTATCGACATATCTTCCTCACTCTTCCTTGCCCTGCGGCAAAGGGCCGCTGGCGCGGTCACGTGGCATAGCGTCAACAGGCCCCAAGGCGCGGGTGCCGCTTGATTCGGACCTTTCATCCTAACACTGCCGGCCACGTGGTTTCGCCCACCCGGGCATGTGTCACGCCCGCAAAAACGGGGTACATTCCCTATCGCAGGCGCTTAAGGCGAGCGGGGTAGGGACGCATGGGTTTGTGTTCGCTGCGCTGGGGATTGCTGCTGTTGTGCTGGCCACTCGCCGCGTGGGCCGGCGACGCAAGCTTGCGCGTGAGCGCCTTGCCATCGGCGCCGGTGCTGGCGCCCGGACACACGCCGACAGCGTCGACGGGCGGATCTGGGCGGGTAATGTCGCGTGTATGGCTGCACGCCCCGCAAGACCGCACCGCCTGGTATGAATTGCGGCTGGTGGCCGACTGGCACGGGGTGAGCCGGCCGCTGCTGGCCATCAGCGGCAACACGCGGGCGCGCGTGACCGCATATCTGCCGCCGGATTACCGCCCACGCGGCCAAACCGTGTTCGATGCGAACCTCGATTCCAGTTTTTCGCACCATTCGGTCGTCCATCTGCTTCCTTTGAGTCTGCGCGCGGATCAGCCGATCTACGTGTCGCTGGGTGATTCCGGCCAGACGCAGCCCGTGCGCCTGGAAATCTCGGACGTGGCGAGCTATCGGGTGGGGGATCTCCGGCACGTGCGCGTGAGTACCTTCTTCGCCAGTGTGCAGGTGTCGATGGTGCTGGTGATCCTGTGTTTCTGGGTGGTACTGCGCGACCGGATGTTCCTGTACTTCATCGTGTACGTAAGCGCCCAGGTGGTGTACGACATGGCCGTGTCGGGCGAGTTGTTTACGTTGCCGGGCGCGGCGCTGTTGACGCCGCTCGGCTACCGCACCGGCCAGAGCATGGTCGCACTCGCAGCGGCATTCTCGATCTGGTTCATCCTGGAATTCGCGGACTTGCGCCGCAACACGCCGCGGCTAGCGGCATGGCTCGGCGTGCTGCGCTGGCCGTTCCTGGCGCTGGCCGCGATGGTGTGGATGCCCCTGTTCCGGCCGGATGCCTGGCTGCCCAACGCCGTCAATTTGCTGCTGATGGTGAGTACGCTGATGGCACTGGTTTCGAGCTGGCTGGCCTGGCGGTACGGCAACCGCCAAGCCGGGTTTTTCCTGTTGTCGTGGGTGCCGCTGCTGGCCTTGACCATGGCGCGGGTGGTGCAGTTGGTCGCGGGTCTGCCTTTGCCCGCATGGCTGGAGTACGGCTTGCCGGGCAGCATGGTCTGGGCCGCGGTGATCATTACCGTCGGACTTGCCGATCGTACGCTGCAGGTGCGGCACGAACGCGATCACGCCACCCGCATGGCGCAGTTCGACCCGCTCACCGGCATGTTCAACCGCGGGGCGATCATGGAACGCCTGCGCGAAGCGTGGCACGTGGCGACGGCGCGTGCCGATCCGCTGGCGGTCCTGTTCCTGGACATCGACCATTTCAAGCAGATCAACGACACCCGCGGCCATTCGGCTGGCGATGCCTGCCTCATCGCAGTGGCGGAAGCGATCCAGGCCGAACTCGGCGAAGCCGATCGCGCCGGTCGTTACGGTGGCGAGGAATTCCTGATCGTGCTGCATGGTCACAGTGCGCGCGTGGCCCGGCAGGTGGCCGAACGCATCGCGACGCGTGCCGCCGCGCTGCGCGTGCCATTGGGTGAGCTGCCGATCGCGTTCACGGTGAGCATCGGCGTGGCGGCGCGCGACGGAATGGTGGGCGACGTCAAGGAGCTGGTCGAGCTGGCCGACGCGGCGCAATACCGTGCCAAAGCGGAAGGCCGCAACCGCGTGGTGGTATGGCGGCGTGAGCCGGTCGCGCCCGCGTCGGCGCGCTGATCGTCGCGTTCCGGTCGTTTTCGAGGGATTGCGCGGTGCCGCGACGACTGCGCATCCGGACGCTTGACATACGTCATGGGATTTTCGGCGTGCGCGCCTAGACTCCCGGTCGGGTGGGACCTGGGAGTCTGTAAGGCATGGCGATGTTCAACATCCTGCTCGCCGTCCACGTGTTGAGCGTGGTGTGGTGGGTCGGCGGCGTGTTTACGGTGACCACGTCGCTGCTGCCGGCCTTCAACCGGTTGCCCGCGCCCGAACGGATCCAGCGCATCAAGCAGTTCGAGGGACGCTTCGCCAACCAGGCGCGTATCGCGGTGGTGCTGGCTGGCATCACGGGCTTCTGGATGTTGAAGGCCAAGTACGGATTCGCGTACCTGCACCAGGGCGGTTGGTGGATCGCCCTGATGATGCTGGTGTGGGCGCTGTTCGTGGTGATGCTGTTCGTCGCCGAACCGCTGCGGCTGCCGGCAAGGATCGGCCTGATCCAGAAACCGCGCACGTTCCTGGTGCTGCACGCCGTCCTGTTGACGCTCGCGTTGGCCGCGATTGGCGCCGGCGTGATTGGCGCCCGCGGCGGATTCTGAGCGCTGCCGCGCTGCCGTTTCGAAAATGCGACGACGCAGCTTGCGCGATTCTTGATCGCGGTCAAAGGCAGCGGTGGCGATTCACGGAATAATGCGCACCAAACAAAAAGCGCCGCGGCGCGGGCACACGACATCGGACGGCTAGCTTTCCGGTGCTCGCCGCCGCGGCGTTCCTGCGACCGGGATCGACGATGAGCTGTTCGACGAGCGAGTGCTACAACGACCACGTGGTGCGGCTGTTCCTGCTGGCGTCCGCGGTGTGGGGCATCGTGGGCATGCTGATCGGCATGTACGCGGCAGCCGAGTTGACGTGGCCGGGCCTGAATCTCGGCATCCCCTGGTTGACTTTCAGCCATATCCGTCCCGACCACACCTTCGGCGTGATCTTCGCGTTCGGCGGCTCGGCCCTGATGGGCACCTGCTACTACGTGGTGCAGCGCACCGGCCATGCGCGGCTCGCGTTCGACAAGCTGGCCGAGTTCACCTTCTGGGGCTGGCAACTGGTCTGCGTGCTGGCGATGACGACGATGCCGTTCGGCATCACCCAGTCGAAGGAATACGCGGAACCCGAGTGGTTCATCGACATCCTGATCGCGGTGGTGTGGGTGTCTTTCGGGGTGGTGTTTTTCGGCAGCCTGGCGCGCCGACGCATCCGCCACATCTACGTGGCGAACTGGTACTACGGCGCATTCATCATCGCGGTCGGCCTGTTGCACATCGTCAACAACCTCGCTGTGCCGGTGTCGCTGACCAAGTCGTATCCGATCTATTCGGGCGTGGTCGATGCGATGGTGCAGTGGTGGTACGGCCACAACGCGGTGGCATTCTTCCTGACCGCCGGGTTCCTCGGGATGATGTATTACTTCGTGCCGCGCCAGGCCCAGCAGCCGCTGTGGAGCTACCGCTTCTCGATCGTGAATTTCTGGGCGCTGATCTCGGTGTACATGTGGGCGGGCGCGCACCACTTGATGTACACCGCGTTGCCGGACTGGGTGCAATCGGTTGGCATGGCGTTCTCGCTGGTGCTCTTGATGCCGAGTTGGGGCTCGGCGGCGAACGGCCTGTTCACCTTCAACGGCGCGTGGCATCGCGTCAAGGATGATCCGGCCGCGAAGTTCATGATCATGGCGCTGGTGTTCTACGCCGCCGCCACCTTCGAGGGTTCGATGATGGCGGTGAAGACCGTCAACTCGCTCTCGCATTACACCGACTGGACCATCGCGCACGTGCACTCGGGTTCGCTCGGCTGGGTCGCGATGATCACGATCGGCTCGCTGTACGCGATGGCGCCGCGTGCGCTCGGACGTCCGGCGATGTATTCGCACAAGGGCATGGAACTGCATTTCTGGCTGCATATCATCGGCACGCTGCTGTACGTGGTGGCGATGTGGACCGCGGGGGTGACCGAAGGCATGATGTGGCGTGCCACCCAGCCCGACGGGTCGCTGACCTATTCGTTCCTCGACAGCCTGATCGCGATCCGTCCGGATTATTTCTTCCGCTGGTTCGGCGGGGTGCTGATCTGGCTCGGCATGTGGGTGATGGCGTGGAACCTGTGGCACACCGCGCGGGATGCGCGCAAGCGCATCATCAATCCGATCCCGGTGCCGATTCCCGAGCCCGAACCGAAGCAGACCCCGGCGCCACTGCCGGCGGTGGGCTGAGGGAGAACGGCTATGGCTTACCGTCATTTCGAATTCATCGAGAAGCACGCGTGGACGCTCGGGATCCTCACGGCGATCATGGTGTCGCTGGGCGGACTGGCGGAGATCACGCCGCTGTTCATGGAGGCGCACGCGGTAAAGGCGCCCGCGAACGTCAAACCGTACGATCCGCTGCGCCTGGCCGGGCGCGATGTGTACGTCAGCGAAGGCTGCTATCTCTGCCACTCGCAGATGATCCGAGCGCTGCGCTTCGAAACCCAGCGCTACGGCCATTACTCGACCGCCGATGAATCGGTGTACGACCGGCCGTTCCAATGGGGTTCCAAGCGCACGGGCCCCGATCTTGCGCGCGTGGGCGGCAAGTATTCCGACGACTGGCAGCGCATGCACCTGATGGATCCGCGCAGCGTGGTCCCGCAGTCCAACATGCCTTCGTACCACTGGCTGGCGGACGAGAAGCTTGATGCGAAGGACATCCAGGCGCGCATGCGCGTGCTGAAGAGGCTGGGCGATCCGTATTCCGACTCCGACATCGCGGCTGCGCCCGCGGCAGTCGAAGGCAAGACCAGGATGGATGCGCTGATCGCGTACCTGCAGGGGCTCGGCATCAAGAACGAGCCGCAGCCGCCGGCGGCTTCCACGCCCGCCACGCAGGAAGGTGCGCCATGAATCCGGTCTGGGGCCACGTTGCCGGCGTGTTCATCGTGCTGATGATGGTGACCTTCATCGGCATCTGGGCTTGGGCCTGGCTGCCGCGCCACAAGCGCGCGTTCGGTGAGCTTGCGCGCCTGCCGATGCAGGACGAAGACGGATCGTGCGATCACGCCGTCCTGCGCGAACGGCCGGAGGATCGCGCATGACTTCCATGTGGTCGTTCTGGTCCATCTGGGTGATGACCTTGGTGGTGCTGAACATGGGCCTCACTTTCGTGCTGTTCCTGTGGGCGCCGCGAGCGAAGGTACCAATGAAACCGGACGGCACCACGGGGCACGTGTGGGCGCACGGCGCGGTCCGCGAAGGCCTCAACAACCTGCCACGCTGGTGGATCGTGCTGTCGGGCTCGATGTTCGTGTCGGCGTTCATCTACCTGTGGCTGTTCCCCGGTTTCGGTGCGCACAAGGGCAAGCTCGGTTGGACCATGCATGGCCAATTGGCGCGTGAAGTTGCCGCCAACGACGCCAGGCTCGATCCGCTGCTGGAACGTTTCCGACTGTACGACGTGGAACAGCTTTCGCGCGACGACCAGGCGTTGCAGATGGGCAAGGTTTTGTTCGAGGACAATTGCGCGGCGTGCCACGGCCGCAACGGGGCAGGCAACATCGCGCTGGGCGCGCCCAACCTCACCGATAACGACTGGTTGTATGGCGGCAGTGGCAGCGACATCGTTGCGTCGATCACCCATGGCCGTGCGGGCGTGATGCCGGCGTGGAGTGCGTTGGGCGAGGACACCGACAACGATCTCGTCGAGTACGTGCTGCAGATTTCCGGCCAGGCGCACGACGCGAAAATGGCGGCGGCCGCCGCGCCGATCTTCAAGAGCACGTGCGCGGCTTGCCACGGGCCGGAAGGCAAGGGCAACCCGGGCATCGGTGCGCCGAACCTCACCGACGCGATCTGGCTGCACGGCGGCACCCCCGCGGACATCCGCAAGACGATCCACGACGGCCGCAATGGCCACATGCCGAACTGGGACAAGCGACTCGGCGAAGACGACATCCGCGTCACCGCGGCTTACGTCTACAGCCTGTCGCATGCAAAGGATGAAACCACCGAGTAGCCCGCCCGCGCGCATCGCCTGGTACCGGGTGCCGGTGGTGTGGCTGGGCATCCTGGTGTTCGCGGCGTCCATCGCGGGTTGCGTCTGGATCATCGTGGCGAGCGTGCAGTACCGCGACGAGCCGTTGCCGATGCCTTCGCATTCCGTGCTGGGCGTGCCCGCGCACCCGCATCCGGCGCCGGGGTCGTCATGAACGCGCAGCGCGAGGTGTGGATGCGTCCCGCGTTGCAGGAACAGGTGTTGCGGCGGCGTCGCGACGGCCGTGCGGAAGTTGCGTTGCGGATCGCCGGGCTGGCGCAGCCACGTCGTGCGCTGCAACTGGAACAGGTGCTGCATGCGCTGCCCGGCGTCGCAGCGCTTCGCTTCGAAGTGGCCGCGCAGCGTGCGCGCGTGGTGTTCGACGATGGGTGCCTGTCGCTGACGGATTTGCTGGCAGCGTGCGCACGTGCCGGTTGCGACGCACAACCGTTGCACCGCGACAGCCTCGAAGATTCCCCGCGGCGCGCGCTCGACGCTTCGTTGAAGCGCCTGCTGGTGGCCGGCGTCTTCGCGATGCAGGCGATGATGTTCGCGTTGGTGCTGTACGTCGGTGCGGTGAATCCGCTGGACGCCACGACAGCTGCGTTGTTCCGCTGGCTTGGATTGCTGTCCGCGATCCCGGTGGTGGGTTATGCGGCGTGGCCGTTCTATCGCGATGCACTCGCGGGATTGCGTGCCCGTCGTGCCGACATCGACATGCCAGTCACCATTGCCGTCGTCCTGATCTTCGGCGCCAGTGTCGTGAATGCCTTGCGCGGCAGCGGCGAGGTGTATTTCGACTCGATCAGCATGTTCGTATTCGTGTTGCTGCTGGGACGGCATCTGGAATTGCGTGCGCAGGCGCGGCATCGCGCGCTGGGCGCGGTCGCCACCGATGCGTTGCCGCTGATCGCGCAGCGCCGCCGCGAAGACGGGTCGCTTGAAACCGTGGCCGCCGTGGAACTCCTGCCCGGCGAGCGCGTGCACGTGCCCGAGGGCGGCGCCGTGCCTTGCGACGGCGTGCTGGAGAGCGCGGGAGCGCGCATCGACGAGTCGCGCTGGACCGGCGAATCGCGCGCGCAGCGCCATCGGCAGGGCGACACGATTTCGGCCGGCGGCGTAACGCTCGACGGTCCGCTGGAATTGCGCGTTGCGCACGCGCTGGCTGCGAGTTCATGGTCCGCGATCGAGCGGTTGACCGAGTTCGCGCAACATGCGCGCGAGCTCGCGGGCGATGCCGATCGACCGGCCGTGCGGCGGTTCGTCTGGCGCGTGCTGGTGCTGGCCGCGGCGACCGCCGCGTTCTGGCTGTGGCGCGATCCGGCGCGCGCTTTCGACGCCACCGTTGCGGTGCTGGTGGTGGCATGCCCGTGTGCGTTCGGATTGGCGGCGCCGGCGGTGCTGACGCGCACGCTCGCGCTGTTGGCGCGTCGCGGGGTGCTGGTGACGCGGGCTGCGGCCTTGCGCGTGCTGGCCCGCGTCGACGTGGCGCTGTTCGACAAGACCGGCACGCTCACCGAGCCCGCCGTGGACGCGGACCGCGTGCAAACGTTCCGGGGCGTGCCGGATGACCAGGCGCTACGGTGGACCGTGGCGCTGGCCCGCGAAAGCAGCCATCCGGTTGCCAAAGCGGTCGCGCGTATTTCAGTCGGGGAGGTGCCGCTGGCGAACGGCGTGGAAGTCGTCGCTGGTGGTGGCGTGTGCGGCATGGTCGACGGGAGGCCCTTGCGGCTCGGCCATGCCGCCTTCGCCGAGGCGGAGCGCGACGACGACGCGTTGTGGCTATCGGACGAAAATGGGCCCATCGCGCGATTTCCGATCGTCGAAGGCGTGCGCGAATTTGCGCGTGCCTGCGTCGATTCGCTGCGGGCGGCGGGCGTTGCATGCGCACTGGTCAGTGGTGATGCGCCTTCGCGGGTACGGACGATCGCGACGCGGCTCGGCATCGACGAATGCCACGCGCGCCAGTCGCCCGTCGACAAGCTGGCGCGCGTGCGCGAGGCCCAGGCCAAGGGGCACGTCGTGTTGGCGGTGGGCGATGGCGGTAACGATGCCGCGGCCCTGGCGGCGGCCGATGTGTCGGCGACGCCGGGCGACGCGGTTGATCTTGCGCGCGCGCGGGCCGACCTGCTGTTGCCCGGGGGGCTCGCCGGATTGCCGCTGGCGCGCGCGCTGTCGGTGCAGGCGATCCGGATACTGGCGCAGAACCGGCGCTGGTCGCTGGTGTGGAATCTGGGTGCGATACCGTTCGCCGCGTTGGGCTTCATCCCGCCCTGGCTGGCCGCGATCGGCATGTCGCTGAGCTCGCTGGCGGTGGTGCTGAACAGCCTGCGTGTTCGCGAGACGCGTGCGCTGGACGAGCCGACGATGGCCTTGCGCGAGCGCGCCGCATGAACGCGCTGCTGATCCTGATTCCGATCACGCTGGTGTTGGTGATCGTCGCCGTCGGCATCTTCTTCTGGGCCGTGAATCATGCGCAGTTCGAGGACCTGGATACGCCGAAAGTTTTGCCGCTGCTGGACGACCCGCCGAAGGATCACTCGGTGGAGCAGGACAAGAGCGAATCGCTCGTGCGCAGCGATTGTCGTGAAAGGCCGGGCCACGGCAGACCGTTCCGGAGTTGATGGGCGAAAGAGCAAGCGCATGCCCACGCCGGCATGTCGATGTGCCGCGATCATGGACGATCGCCAGCATCACCTTCCGAACACCACGTTCACCATCACCAGCGTGACGACCAGCATCAGTGCGGTCAACGGCAGGCCCACGCGAACGAAGTCGCGCGGCCTGTAGCCGCCGGGGCCGGCCACGATCAGCAGCGTCGGGCTGGCGCCCGGAATCAGGAACGTGTTGGAGACCGACAGCGCCACGATCAACGCGTAAACGCTGGGGTTGCCGCCCGACGCCAGCGCGATGTTGATGGCCATCGGCACCATCATCACCGCGGTGCCGACGTGCGAGATGATCTGCGAGAACAGCAGTGCCAGGATCGCGATGAAGGCCTGGATCAGCCACTGCGGCATGCCGCCGAGATACA
>DAIUEL010000028.1:0-19759 GCA_036845145.1 Rhodanobacteraceae bacterium
CGCGTACCACATGCTGGGCGTGCCGACCGCGATGTTCACGCCGCTGTTCGTGATCGCACGCACCTCGGGTTGGTCGGCGCACGTGATCGAGCAGCGCCAGGACGGCAAGATCATCCGGCCGAGCGCGAATTACACCGGCCCGGAAGACCAGGTTTACGTGCCGATCGAGAAGCGCTGAGGATCGGCGACGCGCTCCATGGCGCTTTCATGATTCCGGAGCAAGCCGGAATCCACCTCGCCGTGGCAAGCGTGAATCCCAGATGGATCCCGGATCGCGGCGACGCCGCGCCGGGATTGACGGCGAAAAAGGCCGCGCACTGCGCGGCCTTTTTTCCCTGCCGCGACGTCAAGCCGCCTGATCGACGTCCTCGGCCTTCAGTACGCGCTGGACGCCCGCATCCGCGCGCATGCGCTGCTCGAATTTCCTGAGGTTGTCGAGGCCAGACAGGTCCACCTTCGTGCCCTTGGCCCAGCGCAGCATCACGAACAGGTAAGGATCGGCGATGGACTTGCGGTCTCCCGCGATCCAGTCGTGCTTGCCGAGCTGCGCATCGACGCGTTCGAACAGCGTGCGCAACTGCTTGCGGGCGTTGTCGTGGGTCTTCCCGATGGTTGCCTTGTCTTCGAGGTAATCGGTGGTCCCGAACATCGGTTTGAAAGCCGGGTGCATGTCGGAGTTGAAGAACCCCAACCAGCGGTTCACTTCCGCGCGGCTTCTGGGCGTACCGTCGCCGCCGAGCTTTGCTTCCGGGTTGGTGTCGGCGATGTAATTCAGGATCGCGGCATTCTGCGTGAGCGACCAGTCGCCGTCTTCCAGTACGGGTACGGCGCCCGCCGGGTTGAGCAGGCGAAAGTCCGGCGTGGCGCGCTGTTCACGGCTGACGATCACCGCCGTGTACGGCTTGCCCGTCCATTCCAGCACGATGTGGTCGGCCATCGAACATGCGCCGGGCGATGTGTACAGTTTCATGCGCCAATCCTCGAAACGATGAACTTTCCTATATGCGTACCGCCGGCGCACGAATCAAGCCGGTTTTGCAGGAAGTTCAACGGGCTTGAAATAAATGCCACGCCAAGGACAAGCATCCGGCCGAGCGCTTTCGCCTAACTCGTTGAGCACACTGCGCTTTGTGCGGGTGCGTCGACCTCGTCCATGATGGCACGTTCGATGCTCTCCGATGCTCTGCCAAAACCGGCAAATCAACGGAGAAATGCACATGCGCAAAACACAGATGGTCTCGGCGGTTTGCCGGGGGCTGGGAATGTCGATGGCCTTTTCACTGTCCGCGCAGGCACAGGATGCCAATGCCAATGGCGACGGCAGTGCGGCTGCCAACCGCAACGGCACCGCAACGTCTTCCGTTGCGTCGTCCTACAACACGACCAATCGTGAGTTACCTGCACAACTTCCCGCGCGACAACGTGAGCCTTACGCTGGCGGGCGGCGCGAAACAACCGCTCGGGATGTGCAAGTCGGCGATGTCTACGACGCGAGCATCGGCATGGGCCTGGCGCTGAACGACAGGGCGCTGATCGGCTTCGGCTACGACCAGAGTTTCGTCGGCGCGACCAGGGCGGACGGACGCACGCTTGCCGGTTCGACGCGTACCGTCCTGGGCAGCCTGCTGGTGGGCGGCCCGTACAGGATCAACGACCACCGCAGCTTGAACGTGGCGCTGAGCCTCGGCGTCACGCGCGACACACCCGACGTCACCCTGATCGTGCGTCTCCCGATGACGTTCTGATCGATATGCGAGCGACCGAAAATGTCGTCTGTGCGTCAGGCCGCAGGCCTGCTGCCTTCCGACGCTCACATTACGTCTTCACCGGCCAATCCCTGCGATCGGTAGCGCAGCAGCTTGTTGTAGACGGTCTTGAGTGAAATACCCAACACCCGCGCCGCTTCCCGCTTGTTGTTGTGGAAGTGGGCGAGGGTCTTCAGCAGCGCTTCGCGTTCCATTTCCTCGAACGTCGTACCGACGCTGAACTGGATCGTTCCATCCAGCGGGGCAGGAGGAAAGACCGAATTCGATCCGATGGCGCCATTGTGTGGCGAATGGTGGGTGTCGGAGGCGCGGCGGTGCGGGAGTCGTCCGGGATCATCCTGTATCTCGAGGTCGCGGGTTTCTCCCGACGTGATGTATTGGCGCCGGATCGTGTGCAGCAATTCGCGCACATTGCCCGGCCATGCCCGCTTGGTCAGCGCGTCCAAGGCTTCCGCGCTCAGGCATTTTTCGGTGCCATACCTCTCGTTCAGCTGGTCGAGGAAATGTTGTGCGAGCAAAGGTATGTCTTCCCGCCGCTCGCGCAAGGGGGGCACCGTCAGTGGAAATTCCAGCAGGCGAAAATACAGGTCCTGACGCAAAACGCCCGTCGCGACGGCGTGCTGCAGGTCGCGGTTGGAAGCAGCGATCACGCGCACGTTGATCGGAATCTCGCGCGTTCCGCCGACGCGGGTCACCCTGTGTGTCTCGATCGCCCGCAACAAATGCACCTGCAATGCCAGCGGCATTTCGGTGATTTCGTCGAGGAACAGCGTGCCGCCGCGTGCCTGCTCGAAATAGCCGGCGTGCAGTTGCGTGGCGCCGGCGAAGGACCCACGTTCGTGCCCGAACAACTGGCTGCTCAACAGGTCCGGCGAGACGGCGCCGCAGTTCACAGCCACGAAATCCCCGCTGCGACCACTGAGCTTGTGCAACGCTTGCGCGACCATTTCCTTGCCGGTGCCGCTTTCACCGTGGACCAGCACGCCGACTTCGAGCGGCGCAACGCGACGGATGCTTTCGAACAACGCCTGCATCCAGAGGGAGCGGCCCACCATGCCGCCGAGCTGTCCGTCGAACTGGATTTCCCGCGAGGACGTGCGCAGCAGGGACCGATTCATCAAACCCAGCAACGCCTCCAGCGAGAGCGGCTCGGTTACATGATCAGCGTTGCTGCGGTTGCGGAGATTCGCGCCGGCACCTCCTGCAATCACGACCTGTCCTTGTCGCGTCAGGTCGGCATCGAGGAACTGCGCCAGATCATCCTCGGCAAGCGAACATGGGTCCATCAGGATCAGATCGAATTGCTTTTTTGCTACCCATGCCAAGGCTGGCCCGAGTCCCGCCGCCCACGTGAGCTGGCAGCGCGCGGCTCCGGCGGCCGCGCTGGCCAGGTTCACCAGTCCGCCCTCGCCATCGATCAGCAGAACGTGACCCATGCGGGGAGCCATGACCCCACTCCTGTAGTGGTCTGAAGGTCCGCGAGTGATTTCAAGTATCGCGCCAGGACGTGAACGGATGTGCCAAGGCAGATTCATGATCGGTTTACGATCATTAACGCCTTTGCGCGGCGCGCGCATCCGTCAGAGGGTTGCGGCGAGTTCCGTCGCTTGCCGGATCGCACGTTTGGCGTCGAGTTCGGCCGCGACGTCCGCGCCGCCAATCACATGCACGCGTATCCCGAGCGCGATCAACTCGTCGGCCAATGCACGATTCGATACCTGGCCCGCGCAGATGATCACGTTGTCGACGCCGAGCGTTTGCGGCTCGCCGTCGAGGGTGATGTGCAGACCGGCGTCGTCGATCTTTTCGTAGGTGACGCCGCCCATCATCTTCACGCCCTTGGCTTTCAACGACGCACGGTGCACCCAGCCGGTGGTTTTGTTGAGGCGCTTGCCGGGTCGGCCGGCGGTGCGCTGCAATAACCACACTTCGCGTGGCGACGCTTCGACTTCGGGTTTGTCCAGTCCGCCGCGATGTTCCAGCGTGGTGTCGACGCCCCATTCGCGCGTCCAGCGAGCGATGTCGGTGGTGGGCGAGGGCGGCGGTTGGGTCAGGAATTCGGCGACGTCGAAACCGATGCCGCCGGCGCCGATGATCGCGACACGTTTGCCGATCGGCCGCAAGCCCATCAAAGCCTCATGGTAACCCATCACCATCGGATGATCCTGCCCCGGAATGTGCGGATCGCGCGGCGTGACGCCGGTGGCGATGACCACGGCATCGAAGTTCCCGACTTGCAAGGTCGCCGCGTCGGCGCGTTTCCCGAGGTGCACTTCGACGCCGAGTTCATCCAGCAGGTTGCCCCAGTAACGCATCGGTTCGGCGTATTCCTCCTTGCCGGGAATGCGCCTGGCGAGTTTGAATTGACCGCCTATTTCGGTTGTCTGCTCGTACAGGCTCACGGGGTATCCGCGTTGCGCGAGCGTGGTCACGCAGGCAAGGCCCGCCGGGCCTGCGCCGACTACCGCAAAACGTTTCTTCTGCGCGACCGGCGCATCGACGAGTTCGGTTTCGTAACACGCGCGCGGATTCATCAGGCACGACGCGCGCCTGTTTTCGAATACGTGGTCGAGGCACGCCTGGTTGCAGGCGATGCACGGGTTGATCAACGACGCGCGCCCGCTGAGCGCCTTCGCCACCCACTCGGGGTCGGCCAGCATCGGGCGCGCCATCGACACCATGTCGGCATCGCCGCGCGCCAGCACTGCTTCGGCCACTTCCGGCATGTTGATGCGGTTGGTGGTGATGAGCGGGATGCCGATGCTTGCCTTCATCCGCCGCGTCACCCAGGTGAACGCCGCGCGCGGCACGCTGGTGACGATGGTCGGAATGCGCGCTTCGTGCCAGCCGATGCCGGTGTTGATCAACGTGGCGCCCGCGGCTTCGACCTGTTTCGCGAGCGCGACGATTTCATCCCACGCCTGCGCGCGATCGACGAGATCGAGCATCGACAGGCGATAGATGATGATGAAGTCGCGACCCACCGATTCGCGCGTGCGGCGCACGATCTCGACGGGGAACCGCATCCGGCTTTCCGCCGAGCCGCCCCAACGATCGCTGCGCTGGTTCGAACGTTCGGCCAGGAACTGATTGATCAAATAACCTTCCGAGCCCATGATCTCGACGCCGTCGTAGCCGGCGTCCTGTGCCAGCTTTGCGCAGCGCGCGAAGGTGCGGATCGTGCGTTCGACACCGCGCTCGCTGAGCGCGTGCGGCGTGAAGGGTGTGATCGGTGATTTGATCGCGGACGGCGCCACCGAAAATGGATGAAAACCGTAGCGTCCCGCGTGCAGGATCTGCAGGCAGATGCGTGCGCCCGCCGCGTGTACCGCTTCGGTGATGCGCCGGTGTGGAGGCACCTGCCAGCGCGAAGACAAGCGGCTGGAAAACGGTTTCAGCCAACCGGCGACATTGGGCGAAAAGCCGCCCGTCACCATCAAGCCAACGCCGCCGCGCGCGCGCGCCGCGAAGTATTCGGCGAGTTTTCCGAAGTCGCGCGCGTGGTCCTCGAGGCCGGTGTGCATCGAGCCCATCAGCACGCGACTGGGCAGTGTGCAGAAGCCGAGATCGAGTGGCGTGAAAAGGTGCGGGAAGGTCTTGGCCATTCCGGCGAGGATGCCGCCGCCGTGGTGTGCCGGCAAGTCCACCGCGCGCTATGCTGGCGCGGTCGCGCCCGGCGTGGCGCAGGGGAAAACGGAAACGTCATGCATTATCCGCGCGTCGGCTGGTTGATCGTGTTCATCGCGCTGTTCGTGGGCGCGCCCTTGGCCTCGGTTGCGGCGACGCCGTTCCGCCTGGACGACCTGCAGCGGCTCGTGAAACTTTCCGACCCGCAGCTTTCGCCGGACGGCAGATCCGTTGTGATGGTTGCGAGCACCCCGGTCTGGAAAACCGACAAGCACGACACCCGCATCGAGCTTGTCGACGTGGCGAGTGGCGCGAAGCGCGCCCTGACGCGTGATCGCGAGGGCGTGTCGTCGCCGCGCTGGTCGCCCGACGGCACCCGCCTTGCGTTTCTCGCCAAGGACGACAAAACCAAGCAGGCGCAGATTTACGTGCTGCCGATGGCGGGCGGCGACGCGCAGCGCATCACCGACACCAAGCAAGGCATCGACGAATTCACATGGAGTCCGGACGGCAGCCGCATCGCCTATATCACGCAGGATCCGCCGATCAATGACAAGGCGATCAAGGGACACAACAAGGCATTCCAGGTCACCGACGGCAACTTCCTGCTGCGCAAGGCGCTGGCGCCGTGGCACTTGTGGGTAGTCGCCGCGACCGGCGGTACGGCAACCCGGTTGACGCAGGGTGATTACTCGCTGCAAACCGACCAGGAAGGCGCGACGCCGCTGGTGTGGAGCCATGACGGCAAGTCCATCGTGTTCACGAAATTTCCAAGTCCCTACTGGGGTCCCTCGTTCCGATCGGTGATTGCCGAGGTCGCTGCCGACGGCAAGGGCAAGCCAACGACGGTCGTTGCCGATGAGGGCGCCAGCGACTTCGCCTATGCACCGGGCAGCGACACCTTCGCCTTCCTGCGCGCGCGCAATGGTGACCAGAACAACGGCAATGCCGTGTACGCGGGCAGTCGCGGCAAGACGCGCGATGCGACCGCGGCGCTTGCGCGCAACCTCAACGCGTATGCATGGTTGCCCGGTGGCAAGACGCTGTTGGTGCAGGGTGAGCTCGGCACGCGTTCGATGTTGTGGGCGCAGCCGCTGAATGGCGGGGCGCGTGGGCTCGATCTTGGTGGCGTGCTGCCAGACAACGACTTGAGCGTCGCCAAAAACGGCGCGATTGCGTTCATCGGCAGCACCCAAACCCGTCCCGACGAGCTGTACGTGATGGCGTCAATGAACGCCAAGCCGCGCCGCCTTACCAACGCCAACGCATTCGTGGACAAGCTCGATCTCGGCCGCAGCGAATCGCTGCAGTGGAAGACCCACGACGGCCTGGACGCGGATGGCGTGCTGACGTATCCCGTCGACTACCGCAAGGGCAAGACGTATCCGCTGGTGCTGGTGATACACGGGGGGCCGGAGGCCGGGTCGACCGTGCGCTTCTCGCCGTTGCCGCAGCTTTTGTCGGCCGCCGGATTCCTGGTGTTCCAGCCGAATTATCGCGGCAGCACCAATCTCGGCGATGGGTACCAGCACGCGATCTATCGCGACACCGGCGAGGGCCCGGGCAAGGACGTGATGGCGGGGTTGGCCGCGGTGGAGAAACTCGGCATCGTCGACAAGGATCGCATCGGCGTTTCCGGTTGGTCGTACGGCGGCTACATGACCACCTGGCTGACCGGCCATTACGACGTCTGGAAAGCCGCCGTGGCTGGCGCCTCATTGACGGACTGGGTGATGGATTACACGGTCGCGTATTACCAGATGGGCGACACGTATTTCTTCGGCTCGACGCCGTGGAGCGCGGAGGGTTGGGACATCTGGCGCCAACAGTCGCCGATCACGTACGCGCGCAACGTCAAGGCGCCGACCCTGATCATGGGCGATGTCGGCGATCCCAACGTGCCGCTCTTGAACAGCTACGAGTGGTATCACGCGTTGCGCGACAACGGCGTTCCGGTGGAATTCTGGGCGTATCCCGCCGACACGCACTTTCCCGGCGACATCGTGCAGCAAACGGATGTCTATCGTCGCTGGGTGGACTGGATGACGCGGCATTTGAAATAGCGCAGGATTTCGGCGCGCGGCGACGCCCGCGTCCCCATCATGCAAAGGAGCTCTCGACATGGGCAAGTTTGCAAGAACCTGGCAACTGATGGCGGCGTCCTGGCGGATGCTGATGCAGGACAAGCGCCTGGTCGTGTTCCCGCTGGTTTCGGGCGTGGCGCTGGCGATCATCATCGCGTTGTTCGCGATGCCGGTGTTCGTCGAGTTGCACGGGCACGCGCGGTTTCATGGCCCCGTCCAGCTCTCCGGGCCGATGTACGCGGCGCTGTGCGTGTTCTACTTCCTCGATTATTTCGTGATCATCTTTTTCAACTCGGCGTTGATCGCCTGTGTGTTGAGGCAGATCGACGGGGGGCGGCCAAACCTTGGTTACGGGCTCGCGTTCGCGTGGCAGCGGTTGCCGCAAATTTTCGGCTGGGCACTCATGACCAGCACCGTCGGCATCCTGTTGCGGCTCCTGGAAGAAAAGGTGGGTTTCATCGGGCGGATCGTGGTCGGGCTGCTGGGCATGGCGTGGTCGGTGACCTCGTTT
The DNA here is from genome assembly GCA_036845145.1 of Rhodanobacteraceae bacterium. Classification (GTDB taxonomy): domain Bacteria; phylum Pseudomonadota; class Gammaproteobacteria; order Xanthomonadales; family Rhodanobacteraceae; genus 66-474. Next base: position 7,989 of record DAIUEL010000028.1, read on the forward strand.
CTGGTGGTGCCGGTGCTGGTCGCCGAGGGCACCGGGCCGGTCGAGTCGTACAAGCGTTCGGTGGAGATGCTGAAGCGAACATGGGGCGAGCAGATCATCGGCAACGTCAGCTTCGGTCTGATCTTCGGCTTGTTCGGGATCCTGCCGGCGATGGTCCTGTTCTTCTTCGCCATCGGGGCGGGCGCGGGCGCGATGCTGGTGGTCGGTGCGATCCTCGTGCCATGGCTGGTGGCGCTGGCGCTGGTTCAGTCCACCTTGCAGACGATCTACCAGGCCGCGATCTACGTGTACGCCACCAGTGGCGAGGCGCCGCCGGGTTTCGACAAGCAGTTGGTTTCGGAAGCTTTCGCGCCTAAACAGTCGAGGAACTGGTTGTGAGCAAGCTCGATGCACAAGTTGGCGTCGCGGTCGCCGTCGCGACACCGCAGGACATCCTGCATTTCTGGTTCGAAGAAGCGACGCCGGAGCAACACTTCGGGAAAGCGGACGCATTCGATGCGACGATTCGCGACCGTTTCGCGACCACGCATCGCGCGGCGGCGGCCGGCGAGTTGGCCAAATGGCGTGCCACGGCCGACGGGAGGCTGGCTGAAATCATCCTGCTGGACCAGTTTTCGCGAAACCTCCATCGCGATGATGCCCGCGCGTTCGCGTGCGACGGCATGGCGCTGGTACTGGCGCAGGAGGCGATCGGTGCGGGAGCCGACCGCGACATGCCGGCGATCCGGCGCGCGTTTCTTTACATGCCCTTCATGCATTCCGAATCGCGCGCGATCCACGTGGAGGCGGAGCGACTGTTCCGCCAGCCCGGACTGGAAAACAATTACGCGTTCGAGCTGAAGCACAAGGCGATCATCGACCGCTTCGGCCGTTATCCGCATCGCAATGCAGTATTGGGACGGCTACCGACGGACGAGGAAGCAGCGTTTCTGCAGCAGCCCGATTCGTCGTTCTGAGGGCGATCTGCACATCAAGCCGATGCGGCAGATTTGCGGTGCCGGATCCACCAACCGATGCCGGTGACGCCGATCACCAGCACCGCGTCGACCATGTAGCGCAGCCAATCATGTCCCGGTGCGTCGAACCACGGCGCAACGAGATCGTCGCGGGTGATCATGCGTGCGGCGGTCCATGCGATCGCCGCGGCGCCGACGTAGATGATGATCGGATAACGCTCGATCAGCTTCAGCAGCAAGGTCGAGCCCCACACCACCAGCGGCACGCTGAACAACAGGCCGAGCACGACAAGTCCGAGATGCCCGCCCGACGCACCGGCGATGCCCAGGACGTTGTCGAGGCCCATCAACGCATCAGCCACGACGATGGTTCCCATGGCGGTCCAGAAGTCGGTCACCCGGCGTTTCAGTGTCGGCCCGCTGTGTTCTTCGTGCCTGAGCAGGCGCCAGGCGATGGGGATCAGGATGATGCCGCCGGCCAGCATCAGCCCGGGAATTTGCAGCAACCAGAGCACCGCTGCGGTCATCGCGATACGCACGATGATCGCCCCGACCACGCCCCAGAAAATTACGCGAAAATGGTGCTGTTGCGGCAGGCTGCGCGCGGCCAGCGCGATCACGATGGCATTGTCGCCAGCCAGCACCAGGTCGATCACGATGATCGAGCCGAGCCCACTCCAGAAGGCGGGGTCGAGGGGGTGGTTCAGCAGCTCGTTGATCACGTACATGCGGTTCTCCGGGCGAAGGCGATCGAACTTCCCCGTGACCGCGAACGCGGCACGGGATGTCGAAAGTCTCGCGCGCGGTGGATGAACCGCCGCGGCGACCGGAACCTTTCGGGTTCGTGCTGACGATCGCCGCGCGGAGCCGGTTTGATCCGGATCCGGTGCTACTCCCCTTCGGGTAACCAAACAATTTTCAGGGCGGTGCCGGATGGCCGTCAAGAAAAATCGTCGTCTGGCAAAATAGCGAGCTGACTTTGAATCGTTCGCTCGAGGAGTGCCCGTGAGCCACGCTGCCACCCGTTCCGCCGCCCGCCCCGCGCCCGACCAGCCGTTGGTCGACGTGGCCGATTACGTACTCGATTACCGCATCGAATCCGAAGAGGCATGGGATACGGCGCGCCACATGCTGATGGACGCGCTGGGCTGCGCGATGCTGGCAATGAAGTTTCCGCAATGCGTGAAGCACCTCGCTCCGATCGTGCCGGGCGCGACGCTCGCCGGTGGGGCGCGCGTGCCGGGTACGGCGCTGGAACTCGATCCCGCGCAGGCCGCATTCTGCATCGGTACCCAAATCCGCTGGCTGGATTTCAACGATACCTGGCTGGCCGCCGAGTGGGGCCATCCTTCGGACAATCTGGGCACCGTGCTGGCGATGGCCGACTGGCTGTCGCGCAGAAGGACTCGTGATGGTGGCCAGCCGTTGACCATCCGCGATGTGCTGCATTGGGCGATCAAGGCCCACGAAATCCAGGGTTGCTACGCATTGAAGAATTCCTTCAACCGCGTGGGAATGGACCACGTGATTCTGGTGCGCCTGGCTTCGACCGCGGTCGCGACCGCGATGCTGGGTGGCACCCGCGAGCAGGTGATCACCGCGGTGTCGAACAGCTGGATCGACAACGGCAGCTTGCGCACGTATCGCCACGCGCCCAACACCGGCCCGCGCAAGAGCTGGGCCGCGGGCGATGCCTGCCGGCGGGCGGTGATCCACGCCTTGAATGCGGTGACCACCGACGAACCGAGCTACCCCTCGGCGCTGAGCGCGAAGACCTGGGGTTTCTACGATGTCGCGTTCGGCGGCAAGGCTTTCGAGTTCGAGCGCCCGTTCGGGTCGTACGTGATGGAAAACGTACTGTTCAAGATCAGCTTCCCGGCCGAGTTCCACGCGCAGACCGCGGTGGAATGCGCGATGGAACTGCACCCGGAAGTGAAGAATCGCATCGCTGAAATCGCGCGTGTTGAAATCGAAACCCAGGAAGCGGGCGCACGCATCATCGACAAGACCGGCCCGCTGGCCAACTACGCCGATCGCGACCACTGCATCCAGTACATGGTGGCGGTGCCGCTGATTTTCGGGCGACTCACCGCGGAGGATTACACCGATGCCGTCGCCGCCGATCCACGGATCGACGCGCTGCGTGCGAAGATGACCGTGAAGGAAAATCCGCAATTCACCAAGGACTATTTCGATCCGGACAAACGCTATATCGGAAATTCGGTCCAGGTATTTTTCAACGATGGATCGAGCACCGGCAAGATTTCGATCGATTATCCGATCGGCCATCGTCGGCGCCGGGCCGAGGGAATCCCCGTCCTCGTCGAGAAGTTCCACAACGCGCTTGCGGGTCACCTGCCGCAAGCACAGGCCATTGAAATCACTGACATTTGTAGACAGCGAGAGCGGATGCTGGCCATGCCCGTGCCCCGATTCATGGACTTGTTCGCGTCCGAACCCGGCGCCTGAGTTCTGCATGAACGAAAGTGCGTTCGTTCGGCCAATTTGTTTGTTTTTTGCTAAACTGGCGCCGCCGTAGCGGATTGCGACGGGGTTGGATGGATCGCAATTCACGCAGTAGTCTTGCACTTTGGAGCACGGCTCGCGCCGAAATGGCCGAGCCTGAAGAATCAACAACGAGGAGACTTACCGATGAAACGTAACGGCTTGTTCGCGGTCATCGCGCTGGCCTTGGGTACTGTTGGCGTGATGTCGGTCGCGCACGCCCAGGACACCGGCACAGCGGAAGAGACAACGGGTAGCTTCGCGAACCCCAACTACAGCAACTGGTACATCGTGCCGCGCATCGGCGTGGTGATTCCCGACAGTGATCGCCAGGTGCAGTCGGATCCGGTTGGTGGCCTCGGCGTGGGCTTCTGGGTCAATCCCCACTTCACCATCGACATCGAAGCGACCGGCGACAATGCGGATTTCAAGGACTCCTCACTCCGCCCCAGCAAGCAGTGGGAAACCCTGGGCCTCGACGTCGCGGGCCGCTGGTACTTCATGGACCCGTCATCGCAATGGCGCCCGTACGTCATGGGCGGCATCGGCATGTGGCGTCATTCCGCGGTATCCGAGGAACTCGCCCAGGCGGGTGGTGAATGCGGATGCCTGGCCCCGCAGAAGGGCTCGGGCTGGGGCCCCGGTGCGACCGTCGGCGTGGGCGTGCTGTACAACGTGAGTGATCGCGTCGCCGTGCGTGGCGAAATCGCGGCGCGTTACTACCGCGACACCTCGTCAGCACAGCTGGCCGGTCTTGCCGGTCCGGGTCTGCCGCACACCTACGGTCCGAAGCAGTGGCTCGATTCCATGGCCACCATCGCTTTGGTGTTCAACATGGGCCATCCGGCTCCGCCGCCGCCGCCCCCGGCTGCTCCGCCGCCGCCGCCGGCTGCTCCGCCGCCGCCGCCGCCGCCGCAGAACGTCGTGATCGATCTGCGTGGCGTGAACTTCAAGTTCGACCGTCCGAAGAAGGGTGAAAGCGACATCGGCCCGACGCTGAAGCCACCGGCATCCGATTCGGTCGCGATCCTGGACCAGGCAGTCGATACCTTGAACCGCTATCCGCAGGTCAAGATCGAAATCGATGGTTATACCGATTCGGTCGGTACCGATCAGTACAACCAGGGTCTGTCCGAGCGTCGTGCCAACATCGTCAATCAGTACCTGACTTCGCACGGCATCGACTCGAGCCGCATCACCTCGGTGAAGGGCTTCGGCGAGACCAACCCGATCGACACCAACGAGACCGCGGCTGGCCGTCAGCGCAACCGTCGCGTCGAGTTCAAGGTCGAGCAGCCCCAGAACGGCAGTATGTAAGCCGTTCGCGGAAGGTCGGCAGTCCATCGTCGATCTTCGATGTGATATGAAAAGCCCGGCCTTGCGCCGGGCTTTTCTTTTCGAGCAATCCGGAGGCCGGCGCAGTGAGTATGCGTACCCGCAGTGTTGAACCGTCCATCGTGCAGCGCGGCGATGCGGTGCATTCTCCGCGGCACGGTCTTGCGCGGGTACTGTCGCGCATGGGCGTGTGTTCGCGCAGCGAAGCGGTGCGGCGTATCGCTGCGAGCCGCGTGCGGGTGAACGGCAAGACGGTGTGCGATCCCGAATCGCCCGCGGATCCGGCGGCCGACCGCATCGAACTGGATGGCGTCGAACTGTGCGCGGCCGAGCGCGTCTGCATCATGCTCAACAAGCCGCGCGGACTGGTGGTCAGCGCTTCCGACGAGCAGGGGCGCGACACGGTGTATGGGTTGTTGCGCGAAGCCGGCCTGCCGTGGCTCGCACCGGTCGGAAGACTGGACAAGGCCAGCGAAGGCCTGCTGCTGATGAGCAACGATCCGGCATGGGCCGCTGGCATCACCGAGCCCGATGCCCATGTTTCGAAGACCTATCGCGTGCAGGTCCGAGGCATTGTCGATGACGGAACCCTGCAACGGCTACGCGAGGGCATCATCGATCGCGGCGAGCATCTGTCGGCGAAGTCCGTACGGGCGGTCGGTGGTGGCGGGAAAAATACCTGGTTGGAGGTCGTGCTGGCGGAAGGCCGCAATCGGCAGATCCGCCGCATGCTCTCGGCCTGCGACAACGATGTGCTGCGCCTGATGCGGGTGGCTGTCGGTCCGTTGCAACTGGGCGATCTTGCCAAAGGGGCTTGGCGTCGTTTGAGCGAGGCTGAAATCCTGCAATTGTCCAGCCCCCGGTCAAGCGCCAGGCGTTGATCGCGGCGCTCAAGTCATGCGGTCTGCACGGCGCCGCCGATCCACGTTTCCGTCAGCCGCAGGTCGCGGTCGACCACCGTGAAGTCCGCGTGGAATCCGGCTTCGATCCGGCCGTGCGTTGCGCCGAGTCCAAGGAAATCCGCAGGGTAGGTCGAAGCCATGCGTGCCGCTTCCTCGAGCGGAACGCCGAGCATCTCGACCGTGTTGCGCACCGCATCGATCATGCTGAGCGCGGAGCCGGCGAGGGTGCCGGCAGCGGTCTGGCAGATCCCGTCACGCGCAGTGATGGTTTCGCCATCCAGCACAAACGAAGGGTTGCCCGCGCCCACCGGGGGCATCGCGTCGGTGACGAGAAAGAGCTTGCCGCGGGGTTTCGCCCGCAGCGCGATGCGCAGGCTGGCGGCATCGACGTGATGGCCATCGACGATCACGCCGCACCACGAATCCGGATCGTCCAGTGCTGCGCCGACCACGCCAGGCGCGCGACTGGTCAGTGGCGACATCGCGTTGAAGAGATGGGTGAAGCCGCGCACGCCCGCATCCAGTGCGGCACGCACCGTCGCGTAATCGGCATTCGTATGTCCCGCGGCCACGATCACGCCGGCGGCGACGAGACTTCGGATCGCGTCCGGCGCCACGCATTCCGGCGCCACGGTCAGCAACGTCTTTCCGCGCCGCAGGGATTCGGCCACGCGCAGTTCGTCCGCATCCGGGGCGTGCAGGTATTTTTCCGCATGCACGCCCTTGCGTTCGCGGCTGATGAACGGTCCTTCGAGGTGGATGCCCAGGACGCCCGGGACGGCTTCAGCGATGGCGGCGTCTGCCGCTGCAATCGCGGTGCGCATCGTGTCAATGGTGTCGCTGATCAGCGTGGGCAGGAAGCCGGTTGTACCGAATCGCCGGTGCGCCGCGCCGATCGCGCGGATGCCTTCCACGGTCGCAACATCGTTGAACAATATCCCGCCGCCACCGTTGACCTGGCAATCGATGAAGCCCGGCAACAGCATGCGTCCCGACAAATCGTGTGTCCGGGTGCCAACCGGGATGTCGCGCGCCGCTGCCAGTTCGCGGATCCGTTCGCCTTCCACGATCACCGCGACATCGTCGCGCCAACCCTGTGCGGCAAGGACACGTGCATTGATCAAGGCAGTCGTCATCACACCGTCTCCGTGACCTTGGCGAGATGCGGCGGGTGGTCGGGATCGCGGCCGCGCGCGATCGCGAGCGCGTTGACGGCGCGATAGAAACTCTGGACCGCAAGGATGGGCGCGCAGACCGGGTGCTCGGTCGGCACCACGGGCAAGGCGTTGCGACCGGTGGCTAATGGCGCGGCGGTCCACACGTCGGCACCGCGACGACGGAAGTCCTCGGCGGTGGCGAGTACGCCCGCGAGCGCGTGGTCCTGTTGCGCAAACAGAAGCACCGGCAAGCGTGGACCGACCAGTTCCATCGGGCCGTGGCGGACTTCCGCGCTACTGAAAGCCTCGGCGTGCAGCGCGCAGGTTTCCTTCAATTTCAGCGCCGCTTCCTGCGCCGCGGCGAGGCCGTAACCGCGACCCAGCACGAACAGGTCATGCATGTCGCGCAGGCCTTCGACCAAAGGCGACCAGTCGAGCGCAAAGGCGCGGCGCAACTGCTCGGGCAGGGCGTGCAGCGCGTCGAGCAACGCCTTGTCCTCACGCCAATGCGCGGTCAGGTGCAGCACCGCCGTCAGCGATCCGATGAAACTCTTGGTGGCCGCGACACTCTTTTCGGGGCCTGCCTGCAAGGGGATCACGGTATTCGCGAGCGCCGCGAGTGGCGAGTTCTCCGCGTTCACCAGCGCGACCACGTGCGCACCGGCATTGCGTGCGGCTTCGGCGCTGCGCAAAAGGTCGGGGCTCGCCCCCGATTGCGAAATGACGAGGTAAAGCGCGCCGCGAAGTTTCAATGGCACCGCGTAGATCGATTCCACCGACGGCGACGCCGATGCCGTCACGCAACCGGTTTGTGTTTCGATGACGTATTTGGCGTAGGTCGCCGCATGGTCGGAGCTGCCGCGCGCGCACGTGGCGACGAAAGGCGGCGGCGCGTCGCGCAGCTTAGCCGCGAGCTCACGCACGCCGGCGTCATTGCGTTCGAGTTGCCGTGCGACGGTGTCGGCCGCTTCGGCGGCCTCCTGGTGCAGTGCGGTGGATTCGGGTTGGATGTCGAGCACTTCGGGGAAAGCCATGGTGGGACGGGGATCCTTCATTGCCGGGGCCGGGGCGGGGCGGTCGAGCCGCGCACCACCAGTTCTGGGCTGAAGCCTTCGTTCTCGACGTCGTTGCCGTGGATTTGCGCAATCAGCAGACGCGCCGCGTGCTCGGCGATCAGTTCGGTGCGTTGCCGCGAGGTGGTCAGCGAAGGCCAGGAATGGCGCGAAAACGGACTGTCCTCGAACCCGGCCACGGACAGGTCGTAGGGAACGTGCAGCCCGGCGGCGCGCGCTGCCGCCAAGACGCCGGCCGCGATCTCGTCGTTGGACCCGAAAATGGCGGTCGGGGGTTCGCGGAGGCCGAACAGCCGGCGCGCGCCGCGGAAGCCGTCGTCGAAGGCGTAGTCGCCTTCGAGCACGAGTTCCTCGTCCAGCGGGACGCCGTAGTCCTGCAGCGCTTTTTCGTAGCCCTTGTAGCGCTCGGGGCTGGAGCGGTGCTGCTTGCCGCCCCACAGGAAGCCGATCCTGACGTGACCCAACTGGATCAGATAAGCCGTGATCGCGTACGCCGCGTCGCGGTCGTCCACGAACACGCAAGGAAAACCGTCGCGTGGATCTTCGGCGGCGGAAATCACGCGCACCAGCGGAATGTTGTACGCCACCAGTTCGCGCAACAACGCCATGCGCTCGGACATCGGCGGCGCCAGCACCAGGCCGGCAAGCCGGGAGCGGCGCACGAGATCGCGCAGCTCTTCGGCCAGTTTCGGCGCGCGCGAATTGCAAGGATGGATTTGCAAGCCGAATCCCATTTCGCGGCATGCGGCCAACGCACCCTGCTGCACCGCGATGATGTAGTAGGGATTGGGGTTGTCGTACACCAGTCCGATCGCATAGGCCTTGGCGCTGCGCAGGCTGCGCGCCGACAGGTCGGGGCGATAATCCAGTTGTTCGATCGCCCGCATCACACGTTCGCGCGTTTCCTCGCGCACCGAACCTTCGCGGTTGATCACGCGCGACACGGTCTTCAGCGAAACCCGGGCCTGCTTGGCGACATCCCGGATGGTGGCGGTTCCCAATGCAGGCTCCTCAAGCAATGGATTCGCGCATGGTCGCACGTCCAGCCATGGCTTTCAGGACGTCGCCGTCGCGGAATGGGCCACCCGTGGCAGTGTGTTTTGCCCGACCCTGTGGCCCAGCAACCCATAGAACAGGATATAGAGATAGCCGGGCACCATCACCACCAGGAACGCCAACTGGAAATCGATCACTTCCTCGAGGCGCACGAAAATGTTCGGAATCACCGCGCCGCCCGCGATGCCCATGATCAGCAGCGCGGATCCGAATTCGGTCTGATCGCCCAATCCCTTGATGGCCAGCGGGAAAATTGCCGGCCACATCATCGCATTGGCGATGCCCAGCGCTGCGACGAAGGCAACCGAGATGTAGCCGTGGGTGACCCACGCGGCGAAGGCGAACAGCACTCCGAACACCGCGGAAATCGCAAGGTAGCGCTGCTGCGAAATGAAGCGCGGCGTCAGGATCACGCCCAGCATGTAGCCGACCAGCATGCCGATCATCGTGTAGGTGGTCAGGTGTTTGGCGTGTTCGGGTGAAAGTCCGGATGCCGTGCCGTAGACCACGATGCTGTCGCCGGCCTGGACCTCCATGCCGACATAGATGAAGATGCAGACCACCCCCAGCCAAAGATAAGGAAAGCTGAAGATGCTGCGCTTGCCGGTGTGCCGGCCCGAGTCGTCATCGGGCTTGATTTCCGGCAGGGACGAAAACACCACGCAGATCGCGAGGACCGCCAGCACCACCGCGATCACCACGTAGGGCATGAACGCGCGGTGCACGAACTCGTGCTGAAGCAGCGCCTTCGCGACCGGCGACCCGGCCGCGTCGATCTTGTCCACGTACGCGTCGACACCGCCCAGCAGCAGCGCGCCGAACACGATGGGCGCCAATGCGCCGGCCACCTTGTTGCAGATGCCCATGATCGCGACCCGCTTGGCGCCGCTTTCGATCGGGCCAAGGATGCTGACATAGGGGTTGGAGGCCGTCTGCAGCAGCGCGAGTCCCGCGCCGATCACGAACAGGCCCGCCAGCGCGCCGGGGTACGAGTACATGGCCATGCACTGCGCGAAGACCACCGAGCCGACGGCCATCACGAACAGTCCCAGGGCCATGCCCTTCTTCATGCCGGTGCGCTTCAGCACCGCGGCTGACGGCAGCGCCAGCGCGAAATACGACACGTAAAACACGAACGGAATCCAGAACGCGCTGACGTTGTCGAGGTTGAATCCCACCTTCACGAACAGGATCAGCGAACCGTTCAACCAGGTGACGAAGCCGAAGATGAAGAACAGCACACCGATGATCGTCATCGACATCAGGTAGTGCGATTGCTGCTGCGAGGTGGCATGCGGGGCCATGGTTCGCTCCTGTACCCGGGTCGAAGGGACGTGGATTGACCAACGTTGTCATCGTGGATGTCTTGTCGCGAGTATCGCATGACCTGCTTCGGGAAAAACAGGCCCCGGGTCATTCGCGGATTTGCTGCAAAGCAGCGCGGCCCAAAACGTTTTGTTGTTGCCGAAGGCCATGAATTGGCTGTCCGACGCCGAATTCACGCGTCTTTCGCACTTCGCTTCGATTGTTGCGATGCGAATTGACAACGTTGTCATTGTTGACCAAACTGGCGCCCGTTCCCGCCCCCCGAGAGCAGGATGAACGTGCCCGCTAGCCAACCCAGCCAGCACGCCAGCCTTCATACCGAGCCGTTCGTGGCAGCGGACGTGGGCGGAACGCATGCGCGAGTCGCATTTTTGCGAGCGCCGCCGGGCGGCGGACGCGAGATCGAGATCCTGGCCTATCGCAAGTTCGCGTGCGCGGACTACCCGGGCCTGCCGGAGCTGGTGCGGGCTTTCGTCGAACAGGATGCGGCGCTGCCGGTGCGACGCTGCGTGATTGCCTGCGCAGGACAGGCGGTGGGCGACAGCATCGTCAACGACAACCTCGCGTGGCCGGTCAGCCTGTCGGCCTTGCGCGAGGCGCTGGCCTTCGAAGACGTGGCATTGCTCAATGATTTCGAGGCGCTGGGCTACGCGCTGGACGACGTGCGCGAAAACGACAGCCTGCTGCTGTGCGGGCCGGAAACACACGACGAGGGCGCTGCGCTGGTGGTCGGGCCCGGCACCGGACTGGGCGCGGCGGTGCGGCTTTCACCCATGCGGGTGCTCACCACCGAAGCCGGCCAGATCGATCTTGCGCCGGTCACCGCGCGCGAACGCGAAGTGCTGGCGTACCTGGCGGCGGCCGATCGACACGTGCCATACGAGCGCATCCTTTCCGGCCCCGGTCTGTTGACGCTGTACGCCACCCTGCGCGCACTGCGCGGGCAGGCACCGGAACTGACGCAACCCGAAGCCATTACCGCGGCTGCGTGTGACGGCAGCGATGCGGATGCCGTCGAGACGGTTGAGGTCTTCTGCGCATTGCTGGGCGGTTTCGTGGGCAATCTCGCCATGGCCTACATGGCCAAGGGCGGTGTGTACCTGGCCGGCGGGGTGCTGCCGGAAATAAGAGAGCTGCTGCAACGCAGCCGTTTCGTGGACCGGTTCCTGAGCAAGGGAGGCATGCGGGAGTTCCTGTTGCGCGTGCCGGTGCGTTTGATCGAACACGGCCGGCACGGAGTGCTGGGCGCAGCGCACTGGTATCTCGACAGGCGGTTGCACGGCGCTGCGCGTCGCAAGGTGTCGGGCGACGGGACGGCGGCATAAAAAGGTGTAGGACAAAACAGCGGGTGCCGCGGCACCCATCACTTCGTGAGCGAGAGAGGGTACGTCATGAAATTTCGCAAAAGCATGCTTTCGGCGAGCATCGCCACGGCGCTGATGTTCGCGGCCGCGGCGCAGG
>DAIUEL010000029.1:0-19566 GCA_036845145.1 Rhodanobacteraceae bacterium
GCGGATCTCGGCATCGACAACCTGGAACACGGGTTCTTCGTGGCCACGGATTTCGCCAAGGACAAGCAACCGGACCAATGCCCCAAGGGTGGCGCTGAATCCATCGCATCGCTGAACCTGGACTCGCCCGAAGTGAAATCGCTGATCGAGTTGCTGGTCGCCAGGCATGTGGCGGTGACCTCCACCCTTGGCGTTTTCGAAACCAGCGTGCCCGGCCAGCCCGAAGCGCCACAAGCCGCGCTGGACCTGTTGAATCCGACACTGCGCGACCTGTATGAAAAGGTCTGGAAGAAGGCACAGGCGGCACCCGGGGCACGCGCAACAATCGAGCAGGCCGCATTCGCCAAGGCCACCAGACTCGAGAAGATGTTCGTCGAGGCCGGCGGCCTTTTGATGGGTGGCAGCGACCCGACCGGCTTCGGCGGCGTAATTCCGGGCTTTTCATCCAAGCGCCAGATCGAACTGCTGGTGCAGGCGGACGGCTTCACGTTCCCGCAGGCGATCGAAATCATGTCGCTGAACGCCGCGAAGTTCGAAGGCCGCGACAAGGACATCGGTTCGCTCACTGTCGGCAAGCACGCCGATGTCGTGGTGATCGACGGCGATCCGATGAAGGATATCGGCGCGGTCGAGCACATGCCGCTGGTGTTCAAGGACGGCGTGGGCTACGACACCGCCGCGATCTTCAAATCCATGCGCGGCCAGATCGGGATGAATTGACGGTTTGCAATTGTTACAAAGCTCGCCAAACCCGCTCCCATCAATAGGTTCCCCAGCGCGCATTCGGTAATGCATTCGATGTTTTTCAGGCACGTTTATTGCCTCCTGAAAAACGGAAAATTAATACCGATCATGGAATACCGGCGCGCTGGGAAAGGCATATTTACAGGGTTTGCGATCGAGAGTAGATTCCGCATCGCCTGTCGGCAGCATCATCGTTCGCGACGATTTTCTGGTGGGCAACTCGCGGCACGAATCGTGTCGATGATGTTTCGATCGGCTGAATGATCCGCCGACATGCCGACGAACCGGCGCGCGCCGGATTTCCCTGTCCTTGCAATGAGGATCAGATCATGATCAGCGAACTCAATCCCCAGCCACTGCCACCCCGCTCCCTGGAACGCGTCCGGATCTACGTGGATGCCGACGTCAGCTACGATCTCAAGCGCATGAACAAGGTCGTCGCCAACGTGCTCGGCAAACTCGGTTGTGGCGGCTGTCATTCCGGCCGAATCCTGGAATTCCTGGACATGCGGGAATTCATGGTCAACCCGAAGACCCTCGATGTCGAAGGCCGAATGGGAGCCCAGTTCTAGGGACCATCGAGGAGTGCCGTGCGCCCTCTTGGCGTCGGACTGGTTTTCTGGCCGGAGCTCGCCCCGCTTCTCGATGACACCGATCTTGTCGGTGTCATCGAGATCGAACCCCAGGGATTTTGGGAAAAGCTTCCTTGCGGGAGCGGCGCGTGCTACCGGCCCAACGGAGGGTTGCTGCGCAACATCGCGCAATATCCCCAACCCAAGTTGTTGCATGGCGTCGGGCAACCGGTCGGAGGCGTCACCTGCGATCCGGTGGACGCCACCCCGTCATTGCGCGGCGCGGTCGACATCCTGAGACCGGTCTGGGTCAGCGAACATCTGAGTTTCAATCGCACGTACCGCGACGCGGCCGTCACGGAAGCAGGCTTTCTGCTGCCACCGCGGCAATCCACTGCGGGAGTGTTCGCCGCGGCCGACAACATCGTCCGATACGCGTCGATGACCGGGTCCCCGGTGGCATTCGAAACCGGGGTCAACTACCTGCAGCCGCGCGCCGACGAACTCGATGACGGCGCATGGTTCGCGCGCGTCGCGGAGCAGGCGCGTTGCGGCATCCTGCTCGATCTGCACAACCTCTGGTGCAACCAGCGCAACGGTCGCGAACGGGTGCGTGACGTGCTGGCACGCATGCCGCTGGACCGGGTATGGGAAGTGCACCTTGCCGGCGGCATGGCATTGGACGGCTACTGGCTTGATGCCCACAGCGACGCCGTCGCGCCTGAACTCCTGGAACTGGCGGCCGAGGTCGTGCCGAAGCTGCCGAACCTCGGCGCGATCGTGTTCGAGATCCTGCCCCAACACCTGCCTCGCATCGGCATCGAAGGCGTAGGGCGCCAACTCGAGCAACTCGCGAAGCTGTGGGCGCTGCGGGCGCCCCATTACGCCGTGACCTCACCCGCTACCCATCCACATCCCGCGTATCTCGCGACTACAGATGCTCACAGGGAGCTGGGCCGCAATCTCCGGGAGTTGGCAGAGTGGGAAAATACCCTGGCCGCTGCGATCCGCGGGGACGCCGTGAATTCTTCCTGTTTTGCCGATCTGGCGCAAGACGCCGGCATCGCGGTGTACCGACAACTGATCGGCGACGCGCGCCGCTCCAATCTCACACGTGCACTGCGCTATACGATACTCCTGCTGCTGGCCATGCTCGGTTCCGACGAAACGGAAACCACACTCGATCGCTATTTCATGACAACCGCGCCCGATGCCTACGCCGCGCTGGAAGCAGAAGGCTTCGCGCGTTTCCTCCGCGATCAATCCGCATTGTTGGCCGGCGTTCCGCACCTCGCCGAAGTGCTGGCATTCGAACACGCCCTGCTCCGCGCCAGCCTTTACGCAGAACCGGCCGAATTGGCGTGGTCGAGCGACCCCACCGAGATCTTCGCGGCGCTCGACGCAGGTCGCCTGCCCCGCGGGTTACCTGTCGTCCGCACGACGATGCGCATCGCGGCGCAATAATGCGCGTTCGCCTCGCACCCATGCGGCAGCGCGGTTGGGCAATCACCACGCGCGCGCGTATTGCTCCGGCACGCGAACCGCTCCACCGAGTTCTTTCGCCGCTCGGCGCGGGAAGTACGGATCGCGCAGGAACTCGCGGGCCATTTCGATCAGGTCGGCATCGCCGCGTTGCAGGATGTCTTCGGCCTGTCGCGCGTCGGTGATCAGGCCGACCGTCGCGGTGGCTATGCCCGCTTCGCGACGGATGCGCGCCGCGAACGGTACCTGGTAACCAGGACCGACCGAAACCTTCGGGTGCGGCACCGTGCCGCCGGACGACACATCGATCACATCGACGCCGTCTTCGCGCAACGTGTGCGCAAGCTGCACGCACTCGTCGATGCCCCAGCCACCTTCGGCCCAGTCGGTGGCAGACAGACGCACCCACAACGGCATTGGCGCCGGCCACGCCTCGCGCATCGCGCCGATCACTTCGCGCAACAGCCGCGCGCGATTTTCCAGCGAGCCGCCGTATTCGTCGTTGCGCGTGTTCGACAGCGGCGACAGGAATTGGTGCAGCAGGTAGCCATGCGCCGCGTGCAGTTCGATCACGTCGAAACCCGCATCCCGCGCACGTCGCGCGGCCGCGCGGAAATCCGCAATCACCTTGCCGATGCCCGCCGCATCCAATGCGGTCGGCGACGGATAGCCATCGTCGAAGGGAATCGCGCTCGGCGCGCACGGCGTCCAGCCGCCGTGCGCGGCATCCAGTGGACCCCCGCCCCGCCACGGCGCATCGGTGCTGGCCTTGCGTCCTGCATGCGCGAGCTGGGCGCCCGCCGCCGCGCCCTGCCCCTGAATGAAATGCACGATACGCGACCACGCTTCGGCTTGCGCATCGTTCCAGATGCCGGCGTCGTCCGGCGAAATGCGCCCTTCGGGTGAAACCGAACTCGCCTCGGTAAACACCAGCGCCGCACCGCCGACCGCACGGCTACCCAGATGCACCAGATGCCAATCGGTCGGCACACCATCCGGCGAGGAATACTGGCACATCGGCGATACCACGATGCGGTTGCGCAGTACCAGCGCGCCCAGTTTGATCGGGTCCAACAGCATGCGCGGACTCCTGCGGAAACCCATCACGTTGTGGCGCAGGTATCACCCTTCAATGGCCGGGCGTATAAACTCCCGCGATCCCTGTCAGGAATACCCATGAGCAAAGGCACCCACGATTACACGCCCGATGCGCGCAATGCCGCCATCAGGATCAACTTGAATGGCGAACTGGTCGCGCGCGAAGCCGCGAAAGTTTCCGTGTTCGACGCGGGCTACGTACTGGGCGACGGCGTGTGGGAAGGCCTGCGCGTCCACGACGGCGGCCTGCCGTTCCTCGAGATGCACCTCGATAGGCTGTACGAAGGCGCCAAGGCCATCGACATGGACATTGGCCTGACGCGCGAACAACTGACGCAGCGCATCGTCGAGACGCTGCGTGCCAACGGCATGCGCGAGCACGTGCACATCCGCCTGATGGTGACGCGCGGCATCAAGGCGACGCCGCACCAGGATCCGCGCTTCGTGATCGGGCCGCCCACCATCGTGATCGTGCCCGAGTACAAGGAGCCGCTGCCGGAAACGGTCGAGCGCGGCATCCGCCTGTTCACCGTGCATGTGCGCCGCGGTGCGCCCGACGCGCAGGATCCGAAACTCAACAGCCATTCCAAGTTGAACTGCATCCTCGCCTGCATCCAGGCGCAGAAGGCCGGCTACGACGAAGCGTTGATGCTCGACCCGCACGGTTTCGTCGCGACCTGCAACTCCACGCACTTCTTCATCGTGCGCAAGGGCGAGGTGTGGACGTCCACCGGCAAGTACTGCCTCGGCGGCATCACCCGCGCCAACGTGGTGCGCCTGTGCCGCGACCATTCGATTCCCGTGTTCGAAAAGGATTTCAGCCTGACCGATGTGTACGGCGCCGACGAAGCCTTCGTCACCGGCACCTTCGCGGGCCTGACGCCCGTCCACGAAATCGACGGGCGCACCATCGGCGACGGCAAACGCGGGCCGATGTGCAAGCGCCTGCAGGACGTCTACATGCAGCTCGTGGAAACCGAAAGCCGCGCGGGCGTGCGGGTGTGACGATGCGCGAAGGCATGCGCATCGCGATGTGGTCGGGGCCGCGCAATATTTCCACCGCGATGATGCGCGCGTGGGAAAATCGTGAGGATACGGCCGTCATCGACGAGCCGTTCTACGCGCATTACCTCGTTGAAACCGGGGTGAACCACCCGGGCCGCGATGATGTGATCGCCGCGCAGGAAAACGACGCCGCGAAAGTCGCCACCACGCTGACCGGCCCGATTCCGGGCGGCAAAACCATCTGGTACCAGAAGCACATGACCCAGCACATGCTGCCCGGCATGCCGCTGAATTGGCTGGACCGCGTGACCAATTGCTTCCTGATCCGCGACCCGGAACGCGTCGCCGCGTCCTTCACCATCCAGCGCCCCGACGCCGCGGCCTGGGAACTCGGCTTCGAACAGCAGGCGCGTTTGTTCGACCACGTCTGCGACAGGCTCGGCCACGCGCCGCCGGTGATCGATGCCGCAGACGTGCTGAAAGACCCGCGCGGAATCCTGGGCGCCTTATGCGTGAGACTCGGAATCCCCTTTACCGACCGCATGCTGCACTGGCCGCCCGGCCCGCGTGCCTCGGACGGAGTATGGGCACCGCACTGGTACGCGGCGGTGGAACGTTCGACCGGCTTTGCGCCGTATCGGTCGCGCAGCGACAAGCTCACGGCATTCCAGCAACGACTCGCCGATCAATGCCGCCCCCATTACGAAAAATTGGCCGCGTTTCTCCTCGCGCCGGCACTCTCCTGACGAGCGGGCGGCTGCAGGTTGCACGGGAGCGAAGCGGCTCGTGACTCCGGAAGCCCGGGCATCCGAAACGTCGGGCTTCGCAGGCCCAGCCCAACCTACAAAATCGCGTGATGTAGAGCGGGAGAAGCGCAGCGCATCCCGCCGATCGTGCTTGGGCACCCGAAAGCGTCGGGCTTCGCTCAGCCCAAACTACAAAATCGCAATGATGTAGAGCGGAAGCAGCGCATCCTGCCGATCGAGCCCGGAAGGCGGGTTGCCACCCGCCCTACAGGATCTCCACCTCAGCCTCGACCTCCACCGGAATGCCGAACGGCAGTTCGGCCATGCCGACCGCGCTTCGCGCGTGCGCGCCGGCATCCTCGCCCCACAATTGCAGAATCAGGTCGGAGCAGCCGTTGATTACCGCGGGCTGCTTGTCGAACCCTGGCGCGGAGTTGACCATCCCGAATACACGCACCCAGTTACTCACGCGATCGAGGTCACCGAGTTCGCGTTGCAGGCTGCCGAGCATGGACAATGCGGTCAGCCGCGCGGCTTCGTAGCCCTGCTCCACCGTCAGCTCGCGGCCCACCTTCCCGAATGGCCCCGCAACGGACCCATCCGCCGCTTGCGGGCTGTGTCCGGAGACCAGCGCGCGGCTGCCGACGACGCGCACGAAACGGAACGGCAACACCACGCCGGCTGGCGCGTTGACGGGCGGCGGCAATTGCAAACCGATTTGCGCGAGACGGGCTTCGATCTTCGACATGCAGCGGCTCCGTGGATGTTGCGGACGACGAAGTGAACCTTCGCGCGGCGATGCGGTCCGGGCTCAGGGCGGCGTTGGACGACGAGCGGAAACTGGCAACCCGGCTCCGCGCAGGCGCGCGCGCAAACCGTCCAACTTGTCGCCATAGCGATCTGCGCGCGCCGTATCATGACGCAATGGCTGGCGGACCTGCGCAGCGCTGGGCGCGCTCAACACGGTGCGTTCGGTGCGATGGAATTCGAGACAGGCCGGATCGAACGGCAAGCCGCAAAAGTCCAGCAGCTGCCGGATGGTCGCTTCCGGCTCCGCAATCAATTTCTCGTACTCGAGGTCGAACACACCAACTGGAAATCGTTGCAGCCAGAATCGCGTCAAGCGCCAGAATTCGGCATAGAAATCCGCAATATCGTCAAGGTCGTAAGCAACGCCCGCATCCCCCGTGAACCACTGCCGATAGCAACCGAGGCATGTTTCCAGCGGATCGCGACGGACGACCACCACGCGCGCGGCCGGCAACATGGTCAACGCGGCGCCGGCCAACATCCAGTTCAAAAGATTCTTGTCGGTGAAGCGCGACCTGCGTTCGCGCCAGCGTTTGGTGCGCACGAGGTATTCGTCGCCAAGTCGCTGCCAATCGTGCGGGGCCAGTTCGCCAACCCAGTGCGGAAAATTTGCTTGCCGTTGCCGTGTCTCCCTCTCGATCAGGCGGCCCAAATCGCCGATTTCATTGGCGCCTTCGACCTGCGGATGCGAAGCCAGGATCTGTTCGACCAGCGTCGAACCCGAACGGGGCAAGCTTGCGATGAAAATTGCCTCACGGCCAAATCCGCCATCCCGGGTCCCGGGCAGCGGCTCGGCGAATGCACGCAGGATGGCCTCCACCCTATCGTGTTCGCCCCGAGCATCCCACTTCAGATGCTCGCGCTGGACGGCATTGGCGCGCTGCATGACATCAAAGGCTCGTGCATAGTCACCGATGTCCTCCAATGCGTGGGCAAATACGAATTCCAGTTGGTTCCGTGCATTCGGCGCAAGATCCCTTCCCTCCAACAATTGCTCAAGCTGCCGTGCATCCTGCTCGCTGAAGGCAATCGTCTTCAAATCTGCAAGTGCAAACCATGCGTCGGCGCACGCGGGTTCCCGTCGCAGGATTTCGCGCAGGGTGGCCGCTGCCGCATCGATCCGGCCAAGGCTCGTTTGCGCACGGGCCAATCCCAGTCGGGCCTGCATGTGCGACGGATCGATCGCCAAGGTGCGCCGCAAAGCGTCGATCGCGGCCTCTGCCTGCATTTGCGGCTTCAATGCTTCGGCCAGGTTGTACCATGCCGACGCGGATTCCGGCGCCAATTCGCAGGCGCGCCTCAAGTGACTGAGTGCCTCGTTTTCCTGCCCCATCCGGTACAACGCGACGCCCAGGCCGACGTGCAAATCGGGATCATCGGAAAGCACAGCCAGTGCGCGCCGGAAGCATTCCGCCGCGCCAGCGTGGTCTTCGCAGTTTTGCGCCGCGATGCCCATCCAGCGCAATGCCTCGGCATTGTCTGGCGCCAAGGCCAACACGCCGACCATGGTGCGCATCGCTGCATCAGCGTTCCCGGACTGCGACTCCTTCTGCGCACGTTTCAGCAAACGCCTGGCGACGGGTGACAACGATTCGGGGTTCGCGCCCATTTTCACCACGCTTCTGGATTCGTATCGCGGCATCACCGGCCTGCTACCGGAATTATGCCAAGCACTGCCGCCCCGCTCAAAAAAAACCGCCGGGCACGAGTCCCGGCGGATGGAGAGTCACGCGTGGCGTCACTTACCAGTTGTAGGCAACGGAGAAACGCACGTAGCGCGGGTCCGTCCAGCCTTCCACCCTGCCATAAGTGGTCAACGGGTAATAGGCGCGATACTGGAGCGGCGTCTGGCTGTTGAACACATTGAAGACATCCAGCTTGAAGGACAGGTTGTGGTTGGCCCAGGCTGGTGAATAAATCACATTGAGCGCCAGATCATGCGTCCATGGGGTGTAGCCGGTCGATCCCGGAGGCGCCACCTGTCCGTTGCAGAAGTGGTAGCTTGGGCCGTAATCCGGCGTGACGGCGACGGGATAATTGCCAAGGCAAATCCTGGGGTGTCCGGAGGCAACGAACAGGTTGCCACCTACCATCCATTCGGGAGTGATTGCGTATTCGCCGGCGATCTTCAACTGATGCCGCTGGTCGTTGGGAAGCTGACCATACGCCCCCTGCATGATTTGGTAGAAGTCCCACTGCTCGGTAATGGAAACCGAAGAACCGGCCTGGCCGATGATCGAATCCACCGGACCCTCGGTATTACCCCAGTTCCGGGCGAACGTGTAGCTGATCTCGCCCCACCACTTGCCATCCCAAGGGTGTTCCAGGGACAGGTTGATGGCGTAGTAGTCGCGCTTCACCTTGTCGGGGAAACCCTGCGCGGCCTGGTCGACGGTCACCGGGACGAGACCGCCGTCAGGCGTCTTGACCATGATCGTCTGGGTCTCGGACGGGTTGATCAACACCGCGCCAAGCGTGTAGGCGGTGCAAGCGTCCGGGGTCAACCATGAGTACCCCTGCGCCAAACCCGCCGCGCACATCCGCTGCTGATCATCCCAATCGTCGACGATCCTACCCAGCTTCTTGTAAATGCCATTTGCGCCGAATACCCAATCGGTGCCCAGGAAATTCAGCTTCTGCTGCATGCCCAGCACGTAGGCATCGGCATATTCGGCCTTGATGTTGGTGGATGCCACCGTACGAGGGTCGAGCGGCTCACCATACTCGTTGTTCTGCGACACGCCGTTGACCGGGTTTTCAGGAATCGGAGTCAGGCCCAGCGGGGTGCCATCCGAATCGATGCCGTTGTACGTGAAGTACTGGTCGGTGAAGGTGGAGGCTCCGGCGCCACGCAGGGCCACGCCTGCAGGCAGCGCCAGGTAATAGCGGCCGGCATTGCCGTACACCTTCGTGGAGGAGTCGCCGTGCACGTCCCAGCTGAAGCCGATGCGCGGTTCCCACTGCGGCTTGGTCAGGCGGATATACGGCTCGTTGGCCGGGTTGTAATTGACAAATGAATCGTCGCGCAAGCCGACTTTCATCAGGAAGTTGGGCGTGATCTGCCAGTTGTCCTGGATGTATTCCGCATGCTGCACCACTCGCACACTGGCCGCATTCTCGAAGATGTACTTGCTGACGTAATAGCCGGTGGCGCCATCGGGATTGGAATTGGGGGGGCCGATGTATGGCGCGACCGAGGGATCGGTGCCGGTGATGGTGTCGCCGGGCCCCTTGGTTCCGCCCGCGCCGGTCTGCTGGCCATAGGACCACGCATAACCGGGGCCGGTCATGACCGAGCCGTCACCGATGTCCCAGACCGTGCTGTTGTCGATGCCGACTTCCAGGTCGTGGGTACCCAGGAGATTCCAGGGCAATTTCCAATCCACGTCGACGCGGTAATTCATCACCGTGTCCTTGTGGGCCGGATTGCCGACGTCGGCACTGGTTTGTGAGTTGACGATACCACCCGGCGGAGCGAACGCAGGATTCTGCGAAGCTGCGCCGAAAATGTAGGGCAACGGCGACGAAGGCGGCTCCTGGTAGTACTCGCCGTGCAGCTTGCCCAGCATCGCATGCAAGGTGAGGTTGTCAGTCAGGTAGGACGTGTAGTTGGCCGTCCAGAGCCGGAACGCATTCTTGATGGCCGGAAAGCTCAGCAGATAATCGCCCGTCTGGCGGGTGTCGTAATCGTAGGAGAACCGGGACTGCCAGGTTTTGTTCTCGGTCTGGGCGCCGGTTACGGTGAGATAGTTGTTCTCGTTGATGTTCCAGTTGAGCTTGGCGTAAATCTTCGGGCGATGGATGGTGGAAAAATCGTTGAACGTGGTGGCACCGAGCGCGGTAACCGAATTGGAATGGATGTCGTCCTGTTCGACGCCCGCGAAGAACAGCAGCTTGTCCTTGACGATCGGCCCACTCACGTAGGCGTCGTAGATGGTCTCGGAGCGATGGTTGTCGGCGCGACGGCGATACAGGTCGCCCGGTAGCTGGCCGGGGTTGGTGTTGCGCGGATTGTTGTAGACCTGGTCGACGTAATCGCTGCGAAACCTGCCCGGCTCCCAGACGCCCTGGAAACCGAAATGCCATTCATTGGAACCCGCTTTGCCAATCTGGTTGATCACGCCGCCGATGGAACGTCCGTACCTGGCACCGTAACCACTGGTGATGGTCTGCTGCTGCTCAATGGCGCCGTATGGGAGGCTGACGCCGCCCTGGCCAGTGAGCGGATCGGTGGTGTTCATGCCATCGATGTAATACGCATTCTCGGCCACCGAAGCCCCACCGAATACCAACAAGGGGCTACCAGTTGCGGTCGGGTTTGCGTTTTGCAGCAATGCCGACCCTTGCGTAACGCCGGGGGCCATCAGCGCAATGCTCTCCGCATTCCGGCCAATCGGCAATTGGCTCAACTGCTTGGCGGTAACCGTGCTGGTCTGATTGGTACTGGTAACGTCAATCGCCGGGACGGCATTGGCGGTGACGTTGATCGCAGACAAGGTCTGGGCATTTGCCGTGGAGGAGGTGAAGTCGACAGTCACTGCCCCGGCCGCTGTTGGGGTGACGCCGGTGCGGGTCTGCACCACCTGGCCGTTCTGCAACAGGCTCACCGTGTAGGTGCCGACCGGCAGGATCACCGCATATGCGCCGGACGGGCCGACGGTGATGGTGCGATTGAAGCCCGCGCCGCCCGTGATTTGTATCGTTTCGTTGGGCGCGACGGGAACCATGCCACGAATGGTGCCGTTCACGGCCTGCGCGAACGCGCTGCCCGTGAATGCCAGCGCGACGGAACCACCAATTGCTAGCGCCAGCGCCTTGCGCTGGAAGACCCGATTGCGCGAAGCGCGCCAGGAATGGACTTTCATGCGACGTGCACCCCCACGAGGTTACACGGCGCGGACGAGGGTCCGTCTCTCCCCATGGCGGGCACACGACCGCACCCGATTACGCCTTGGCGGCCAATAGGTCGTCAGACGCGGTCTGCGCCGTCCCTCGTAACGGCGCACCTTGCACCTTAACCAAGCATTAACCTGAATGCAAGGGTCGATTCACAATGACGCCATCGAAGAAACAGAACCGGGGCGAAGCTTTCACGGCGCGCCATCGGTCAATCCGGCTTCGCGCAACTTCGCGCGCAAGGCGTCCAGCTCCCGTCCGTACCGCGCCGCGCGCGCGGTATCGCGATGCAACGGCTGTCGCACTTGCGCAGCGCTGGCCGCGCTGACCACCGCTCGCCGGGTGCGATGGAAATCGAGACATGCGGGATCGAACCGCAGCCCGCAAAAGTCAAGCAAGTGGCGGATCATGTTTTCCGGATCGGCCAGCAATGCCTCGTACTCCAGATCGAACACCCGATCCGGAAACAACCGCAACCAGAAGCGGCTCAAGCGCGCGAAGTCGATGCAGTAATCCGCCAGATCGTCCAGGTCATAGGCAAACTGGGTGCCGCTGGCGAACCACTGTCGATAGCAGGCCAGGCAGGCTTCGACCGGATCGCGACGCACCACGACCACGCGTGCAGCGGGCAACATCGCCAGCACCGCGCCGATGTATTTCCAGGTCACCAGGTTCTTGTCGGTGAAGCGTGGCTTGCGCGTCTGCCAGCGCGCGGTGCGGGCAAGGTAGTCCCTGCCGAGTCGATGCCAGTCGGCGGCATTCGCCTCCTGCGCCCATCCGGGCCAGAGGCGGCCGCGCCGCGTCGATTCGGCATCCAGAACACGCGGCAAATCCGTGATTTCATTGGCGCCTTCGACTTCCGGATGCGAAGCGAGGATCTGCTCGATCAGCGAAGAACCGGAACGCGGAATGCTCGCAATGAAAATCACCTCGCGCCCCTGTTCCGGATCGACCGGCGCAGGCACGCCCGTCGCGAAGGCGCTTTCGATCGCGGCGATGCCTGCATGGTGTTCCGCGGCATTCCAGCGCGTCCGGCGACGTTGCAGACGATTCGCGCGCCGCAAGACATCGAACGATGCAGCGTAGTCGCCTCGATCCTCGAGCGCCCGCGCCAGCGCGAACCCGAACAGCACGCGGTCTTCCGGCGATCCGGCTGCCTGCTCGAAATTCCGGCGCAGTGTTTCGGCGTCCTCCGCGGAGAGCGGAACGACCTTCAGGTTGACGAGCGCAAACCACGCGTGCGCATCGGCCGGGTGCGTTTCCAGGATACGCCGCAATTCGGCGGCCGCCGCGTCGATGTCGCCGATGCTGGCCAGCGCGTCGGCGAGCGTCAGCCGAGCCGGAACGTTCGAGGGTTCCAGCCGCAACGCGTGCTGCAGTGTTTCGATCGCCTCTTCCGTATGGACCTGCAACTTGAGCGCCTTGCCGAGGTTGTACCAACCCGAGGCAACGTTCGGCGCCAGCTCGCACGCGCGCCGCAGCACCGTGATCGCACCTTCGACGTCACCGGACTCGAACAGCGAAATGCCAAGGCCGGCATGGAGCCCCGCATCACCCGGCTGCGTTTGGAGCGCCTTGCGAAACCAGGCGATGGCGCGATCATGCCGACCCTGCATCTGCGCCGCGATCGCGGCCATGCCGAGCGCCGGCCCACAATCGGGCACCGTCGCCAGCAGTGATGCAAGCGTGGCGGAAGCGGCGTCGAACTGGCGGCGCGCCAGTTCGCCTTGCGCCTTTTGCAGCGCGTCCAAAGCCTGCGGCGAGAGCAACGGAGCGGTCACCATGAGCGGACGAGGCGCGGACGCATAAGCGCGAAGCCTACACCGGTGCGCCACGCATTACGTCATTGCGGCCACGATGCGCCCGACTTCCATCAGCATGGCATGGCGATCCTTGCCGGTCGTCTTCGCATTCTCGCAATACGCCGCGACCAGCACGGGCTTGCGCTGTGGCGGCCACAGGATCGCGACGTCGTTCGTTGCCGTGCCGCCCGAACCGGTCTTGTCGCCCTCGCGCCAATCGGAAGGCAATCCGGCGCGCAGCGAATCGCCGCCTGTCTGGTTCGCGAGCAACCAGTCCGTCAGGCGCTCGCGCGAGGCATCCGAAAGCGCGTCGCCCAGAAGCAGCTTGTGCACGTCGGCGAGCATCGCTGCAGGCGTCGTGGTGTCTGCGTCGCCGTCGCGACGGTTGAGCGTCGGCTCGGTGCGATCCAGTCGTGTCAGCGGATCGCCCAGACTGCGCGCATACGCGGTGACCGCCTGCGGACCGCCGATTTCCTTCAGCAGCAGGTTGGCCGCCGTGTTGTCACTCAGCGTGATCGCAGCCGCGCATAATTCGGACACCGTCATGCCGGGCGGCCCAACGTGCAGCTTCGTGATTGGTGCGTAATCGAGCAGCACGTCCTTGCCGAACACGATGCGGCGATCGAGCTGTTCCTTGCCGGCATCCACGCGCTGCAACACCGCGGAGGCCAGCAGCAACTTGAACGTGCTGCACATCAGGAAACGTTCGTCGCCGCGATGCGCGACACGGCGACCGCTGCCGGTGTCATGGATCGCCACGCCGAGCCGTCCGCCATGTCGGCGTTCCAGTGCGGCCAGGTGCGCTTCGACGTCATTGTCTTTCGCGATCACCCGCGCCGGCCGCGACAGCGCGACCGCCGCGCCCGTCAGAACCAGACCCTTCAACACATCGCGACGCTGCATGGTTTTTCCCGGTGACCAGAACGGGCGGAGTATGCACGCGAATCCCGACCGGTTTCTGTCCATGGCGCGGGGTGGGTCTCGACCCGCTCTCGGAGCCGCACCTTGACGCGCACGCGCCGCGCCTCCATGTCGCATCCATCCCTCAAGCCGGCCGCCGGCCCGGAATCCGCCATGCCCGATTACCGCAAGAACCCCGAAGCACTCGCGCGCCTGAGCCCGCTGCAGTATCGCGTCACCCAGGAGGCGGCGACCGAGCGCCCCTTCGACAACGAATTCAACGAACACCGCGAACCCGGCCTGTACGTCGACATCGTTTCCGGCGAACCGCTGTTCACCTCGCTGGACAAATTCCAGAGCCACTGCGGGTGGCCCAGTTTCAGCAAACCGGTCGAAGCGGCCAACGTGATCGAAAAGCACGACGCCAGCCACGGCATGACCCGCACCGAGGTGCGCTCGAAGCACGGCGACAGCCATCTCGGCCACGTATTCGACGACGGCCCGCGCGAACGCGGCGGCCTGCGCTACTGCATCAACTCGGCATCGCTGCGTTTCGTCCCGTTGGCCGATCTGGAAAAGGAAGGCTACGGGGAGTACCGTAAATTGTTTGAACGCACCTGATCGCTCTGAATCGAGGAACCGAGACCATGACCACCCAACGCGCCATCCTCGCCGGAGGCTGTTTCTGGGGCATGCAGGACCTGATCCGCAAACAACCTGGCGTGGTGTCCACGCGCGTCGGGTATTCCGGCGGCGATGTCCCGAATGCCACTTACCGCAACCATGGCAGCCACGCCGAATCCATCGAGATCGTGTTCGATCCGGCGCGGATCAGCTATCGCAAGCTGCTGGAATTCTTTTTCCAGATCCACGACCCGACCACGGTGAACCGGCAAGGCAACGATATCGGCACCAGCTACCGCTCGGCGATCTTTTACACCGATGACGAGCAGAAACGGATTGCGGAAGACACCATCGCCGATGTGGACGCGTCCGGCCTGTGGCCCGGCAAGGCCGTCACCGAAGTCGTGCCGGCCGGCGACTTCTGGGAAGCCGAACCCGAGCATCAGGATTATCTGGAACGCATCCCGAACGGCTACACCTGCCACTTCATCCGGCCGGACTGGAAGTTGCCCGTGCGCGAGAAGGCTGCCGGACAATCTGCTTGACACAACTTCCCTGTCGTCATTCCGGGCTGTCTACGCTCTTTGCAGACAGAACCCGGAATCCGCTGTTGACGCTTCACGCAAAAGCAAATTCCGGGTTCCGTCGTCGATGAAACCGACGACTGCCCCGGAATGACGAACAACGAACAGGAGATTCACATGACCAACACCCCCGCCTACGCTGCACCATCCGCCGACAAGCCACTCGGCCCGCACGCGATCCAGCGCCGCGAGCCCGGCCCGCACGACGTCGCCATCGAGATCCTTTATTGCGGCGTGTGCCATTCGGATCTGCACACTGCGCGCAATGAATGGGGCAACACGGTTTATCCGTCCGTGCCCGGCCATGAAATCGTCGGCACCGTGACCGCGGTGGGCAAGGACGTACGCGGCTTCAAGGTGGGCGAGACGGTGGGCGTCGGCTGCATGGTGGACAGTTGCGGCCATTGCGATCCCTGCAAGGCCGGCGAGGAGAACTACTGCGAGAACGGTTTCACCGGCACCTACAACGGTCCCGCGCAGGAAGATCACGGCAACACCTACGGCGGCTATTCCACCCGGATCGTCGTCGACGAAAAATTCGTGTTGCACATCAGTCACGACAAGGATCTCGCGGCGGTCGCGCCGCTGTTGTGCGCCGGCATCACCACGTATTCGCCGCTGCGGCACTGGGGCGCCGGCCCCGGCAAGAAAGTCGGCATCGTGGGTCTTGGCGGGCTCGGCCACATGGGCGTGAAGCTGGCGCATGCGATGGGCGCGCACGTGGTGTTGTTCACCACGTCGCCCAACAAGGTCGCGGACGGCAAGCGCCTTGGCGCAGACGAAGTGGTGATCTCGAAAGATCCGGCACAGATGGCGCAGCACGCCGACAGTTTCGATTTCATCCTCAACACGGTCGCGGCGCCGCACAACCTCGATGCCTACCTCAATCTTCTGAAACGCGACGGCACGATGTGCCTGGTCGGCGCACCGCCGGTCGATTCGCCGCATCCTTCGCCCACGGTGTTCAACCTGATCATGAAGCGCCGCGGCATCGCGGGCTCGCTGATCGGGGGCATCCGCGAGACGCAGGAAATGCTGGATTTCTGCGCCGAGCACGGCATCGTCAGCGACATCGAAACGATCGCGATGCGCGACATCAACAAGGCCTACGAACGCATGTTGAAGAGCGACGTGAAGTATCGCTTCGTGATCGACATGCAGACGCTGAAGGACGAAGCCAAGGCCGCGTGACGCGGCCAGCAGAGCGGGAGGAACGCAGCGCATCCCGCCATGGCCGTGGGATCGACGCGCCGAAAGGGCGGGTTGCAACCCGCCCTGCAAGTCTGATGACCTTACCCACGCGTCGGATGACCCGCATGGCAACGATGCTCGCGCTCGTATGCGCGCGCCGGCGCGCGCGCAGCGGCGATGGCGCACCACGGCGGTGCACCTGAGACGACGAGCAGGTGAATCGCTGCTCGAAGATCAGCGCTTCTTCTTCTTTTCCACCAGGTCGTCCATGTAGGCGGCATCCCGCTTGTCCTGCCCGGGGGCCTTGGCCCGTGAACGCCCTTCGCGTTCTTCTGGCGTCAGTTTGTCCGCAGCCTTGGGCGCATCATCCTTCTTGATCGGCTTGCCGCCCTTGGCCTGCTCCCGCGCGGACTGCTCGGTGGCCTCGCGGTAGCGACGCGCACCCTCGTAATCGCCTTCGCCCTGAACCTTGTTGCCGCCCATCGTTCCATCCTCCTTTCCAACGTACCGCTCCCTGTGTCATTCGACTTCACCAACGCTGCGCCGCCGCATCACCCTTCCGGTGTCAGGCGGTTTTCCACGCCATGGACGCCTTGCATCTTCGCGATGGTCACTACCAGCCGCTCCGTTTCAGCCGGGTCTGCGGTGCCCTTCAACACCACGTGCCCGTGATCGACGTCGACCTCGACCCGCGAGGGCTGGTGGAGGGCATGGCCGAGCCTTGAAAGGATGCGATCGCGCAACTGATCATCGTCTGGAACAGAGCGATGGGTCCGCGCCCGCACTTTCGCGGCCATGCCCCGCAGATGGTCCGCGGTGTGCCGGGTGGTGCCCCGGGCCAATCGTTCGATGTCGTGACCCGCGGCAACGGCCTTGTCGCGCGCCAAGGCACGGCGGCGACGTCCACTATTCGGGTCCAGTATGTACATCGCCAAGACCCCGGCAGCGATGCCGGTTACCAGCGCCAACAGCCGTTTCATGGGTTTTCTCCGCATCAGCTTCCGTGCATCGCGAGTATCCGCATTGCCGCGATAACTTTGCGCAAACGCACCGTGTAGACGGTGTGAGCGCGGCGACACACGCCTGCGGAATCGACCGCCGAATTCCGCGCCGCCGCGCCAATCGAGCGCGGACCGGCTCTTGTGTGAATGCACGTCGCTGCGGCCGCCTTCGAAAGCCGTCAGCCATCACCCGCCGGCAGCGGTTCGCCATCGCCGTCGTACGCAGGCGGCGAATAGAAATTGACGGTGCGCAATGGCTGCTCATCGCCGCTGCGGATCTCGTGTGTTTCGCCACGTTCGATCACCAGCAAACTGCCGGCCTGCAGCGACTGTTGCACGCCATCGACAACCGCCATTCCGGTCCCGGAAACCACGTACAGCCACTGGTCGGCGCCGGCATGGCGATTGGACGGCCCGCCGGTGTGTGCGCCGGGTGCCAGCGTCATTTCCGCCGCCTGTACGTCGCGCACCGCGAAGGCGACTTCGAAGTCGGACTGCAGCGACAAGGTTTTGTATTTCATTGCGGCTCTTCCATGAAGAATGCGTGTCCACCGCATCCAAGCCTACGCACGCTCGATTGAAAGCGGCGTGAAACGGGTGCTTTCGCATCGCCTGCACTGGAAGAGACGCCGCCGGGGCCGCATGGCATGATGGGGCCTTCCCCTTGCCGACCCGGTTCAACATGGCCGAACGCCTGATCGCCTGCGTGTTGGGCGGCACCGCTCCACGCGCCAAGACCGAACTGCACGATGTCGCGTTCGCCATCGGCGCTTCACTGGAAGCCGTGCACGACCAGTTGCTCGATGGCTGGTTCGGCGATCCGCGCGGCCTGCACGTGGACGCATGGTGTTTCCTCGACAGCGTCGCTGGCTACCGCGTGCAGTTGTCGCACACGCCGCCCGACAGCGGCCTGCACCTCTACTTCATCAACATCGGCGGCTACCGGCCGGGCGTGTTCGGCGAACGCCACGCGTGGGGCTTCTTCGGCGCACCGAACAAGGCCGAAGCCAAGCAACGGGCGAAGCAAACGCTGCTGCGAGGCCACGACGAAACCCACAAGGATGACCTGCACGAAATCGACGATTGCCTGCAGGTCGCCCGCATCGGCACATGGCACGTTCACCTGACGCCGGACGCCGACGCGCGTGATCCGGAAATCAGCAACGGCTATTTTCCGCTGCCAAAATCCGTCATCGATGGCTGGATCGCACGGCGCGATTCGCGCTGAGCCACAACCGGCCGCGCGCGGCGATCATCCAGCCGTTGCCGCCGGCGGCGGTTGCAGCTTCTGCTGCAATGCTTCCAGATCGGCGATCACCTTTTCCAGGGCATCGTGCAACTGGCCTTGGCGATTCATCAGATCGTCGATCTTGTCGGTCTGCTTCAGCTTCGACAGCTCGCCTTCGAACAACAGCCAGATCGCGGTCAGGCGCTCCACGTTGTTCTTTGCGTAATGACGCATCTCCTTGAGCTGCGTCAACGTGTCGGTGACGTGTTCGAGTTGCTTGCTGGCATTTGCATCGGCCATGGCGTGCTCCTCTGGAGGCCAAGCCATGCTACGACCGCAAGCACAACGGCAATGAAACGCCGATGCCGCGCCGCCTTCGCGCTTCGTGCATACTGACCGGCAACGCAACGACCGGAGTCCTCGTGCACGAACTGCCTCCCTTCCACCTCGCCTTTCCCGTCGCCTCGCTGGGCGAAGCCCGCGGCTTCTACGGCGGCCTGCTCGGCTGCCCGGAGGGCCGCTCGAGCGACACATGGGTGGACTTCGACTTCTACGGCCACCAGATCGTCGCGCACGTCGCACCGGAAGAATTGCACGCGGCCGCCGCGCACGACGTGGACGGCGACGACGTGCCGGTGCGGCACTTCGGCGCGATCCTCGACATGGACGCATGGCACGCACTTGCGGAAAAGCTGCGCGAGGCCGGCACCCACTTCGTGATCGAACCGCACGTGCGTTTCAAGGGCCAGCCCGGCGAACAGGCCACGATGTTCCTGCTCGATCCTTCCGGCAACGCGCTGGAGTTCAAGGCGTTCGCGGATCGCTCGAAGCTTTTTGCCAAATAACGGTCGTCAGGACGGCCTGAACCTCGCTTCGCTCGACA
>DAIUEL010000030.1:0-19445 GCA_036845145.1 Rhodanobacteraceae bacterium
CCGAGCTGGTAACCGACGGCCTTGCTGTAGTCGTATTCCTCGCGCGAAATCGAATGACCGCCCCAGCAAACCACGAGGTTCGGATCGAAGCGCGCACGCAGCACCCGCGCATTGCGCAGAATATCGAAGACCGCATGGGTGATGCCGCTGGAATCTTCGAGATTGAATTCGCCCGATTCCAGTTTGGTGGATTCGTACACGATGTCGCGCACCACCGCGAACAGCAGTTCGTTGGTGCCGCGGATGATCTTGCCGTCCACGAATGCCTGCGCCGGCGCATGTTTCAGGTCCAGTTTGACGCCACGGTCCTGCTGCAGCACCTGGATGTCGTAATCGGCGTATTGATCCAGCAGCGCGCGCGCGCTGTCGTGCATCGCACCCGAGGTCAGCACCGCGAGCGTGCACGAACGCAGCAACGTGTGCAGCCCGGCGGTCGTGGCGTCGCGCAGCCGCGCAATCTCGTCGCGCGACAGCACGTCAAGCGTGCCGGCCGGCACGATCTGGGCATTCACTGTCGCGGGGCGCGCGTGCTGTGGGGCATCGTTCATACGCAATATCTCCTACGCCTTCAGGTATGCTTCCACGCCGCCCAGGATCATTTGCGCCGACAGCGCGATCAGCAGCATGCCCATCACGCGTTCCATGGCGGCGAGCACGCTCTCGCCCAGCAACTTGAACAGCCATGTGGAACCCAGCAGGATCGCCGCGGTGGCGAGCCATGCGATCAGCAGTGCCAGGCCCCATTCCACCTGACGGCCGGGCTGCGCGCTGGTCATCAGCAACAGCGTCGCCATCGCGGAAGGACCGGCAACGCCGGGAATCGCCAGCGGCACGATGAACGGTTCGCCCTGGCCCACGGGTCCGAAGATGCCGCCGTCCCGCGGCGGGAAAACCATCTTGATCGCGATCAGGAACAGCACCACGCCGCCGCCGATGCTGATGGCCTCCTGCCGCAATTGCATGATCGACAAAAGTTCGCGACCGCCCAGCAGGAACGCGACCAGCACGCCGAGCGCGATCAGCAGTTCGCGGATCATCACCCAGCGCCGCCGCCTGGGTGGAACGTCCTTCAGGATCGAGAGGAAGAACGGCACGTTGCCGGGCGCGTCCAGAACCAGAAAAAGAGTGATGCACGCCGAGACGAGGGTCATCTGCTGCTGCATCGTTCAATTCCCGTTGTGCGTGCCGCCGCGCAGATCCAGCACCTTGCCCCGCGCCGGACGCGCATCCGGCGACAGCAGATACAGCACCGCTTGCGCGGCAGCCTCGGGCGTCGCAATCGCGCTTGGGTCTTCGCCCGCCCAGACGGTGCGGCGCAGCGCGGTGCGCATCGGCCCCGGCAGCAGAGCGTGCACGCGCATCGATGTTTCGTCGGTTTCATCGTGCAGGATCGAAGCCAGCGCTTCGAGACCCGCT
Organism: Rhodanobacteraceae bacterium; assembly: GCA_036845145.1. GTDB lineage: Bacteria > Pseudomonadota > Gammaproteobacteria > Xanthomonadales > Rhodanobacteraceae > 66-474. The sequence continues at coordinate 1,417 of DAIUEL010000030.1, forward strand.
TTCGCCACGCCGTACGCACCCCAATGCGCGCGCGCCATCCGTTCCGGATCGTCCAGCACGAACACGACGGCGCTGTCTTCGCGCGCCAGCAGCAGCGGCATGCACGCCTGCGTCAACAGGAACGGCGCCGACAAGTCGACGTGCAAGGTGGTGATCCATTCCTCGGGCGACAACATGCCGAGCGGCGTCAGGCCCTCGCATTTCACCGCAGCATGCACGACGCCGTCGAGCCAACCGAGCTGGCGCTCGACCGATTCGGCGAAAGTCTGGTATTCGAGCGGCGACGCGCCCTGCAGGTCCATCGGCTGCAGCACCGGTTGCGGCGCGTTCGGGAGCGCGGCGATTTCGTCGTAGACCGGTTCGAGCGTGCGCGCCTTGCGGTCGGCCAGCAACACGGTGGCGCCGGCTTTGGCGCACGCAAGCGCCGACGCGCGGCCCAGGCCGCCCGCGGCGCCGGTGATCAATACCACCCGTCCCGCCAGCGAATCCGCAGCGGACGTCCAGTCCGCCGGAAGACGCGTGACGGGCAGCGTCACGAGGCAGCCGTCTGCTTGCCGGCCTCGGCAACCATGCGCTGCAGTTCACCGGACTCGTACAACTCCAGCGTGATGTCGCAGCCGCCGATCAGTTCGCCGTTGATGTAGAGCTGCGGAAAGGTCGGCCAGTTGGAGTAGCGTGGCAGGTTGGCGCGGATTTCGGGGTCTTCCAGCACGTTCACCGAGAAATACTCGACGCCGGTGGCGCTGAGAGCCTGTGAAGTGCGCATGGAAAAACCGCACATCGGAAACTCGGGCGTGCCCTTCATGTACAGCACGACGGGATGCCCGGTGAGGGTTTGCTTGATGCGTTCGATGACATCCATAGTGATTTTGGAACCTGCATGCGTGACGGTGGAGATGCGCGGAAATCGTCCGCCATGAAGACGCATTGCCGATGCGACAGCTTCAAGTAGCCGGAACCCGGACCCGCGCGAATCCGACAAAAATGTGCGATGGGTCTACAATGCCAGATGGTGTCTTGCGGACGGCGTGCATTGTATCAGGCGCGCTCTCCACGCATGCTGCCATTTCTCCCGATTCCCAACCTCCAAGGAGCATTCCATGGCGATCGAACTCCCCCCGCTTCCCTACGAACGCAGCGCGCTGGCCCCGCATATCTCCGAGGAGACCCTGGAGTATCACTACGGCAAGCACCACAAGGCCTATGTCGACAACCTCAACAAGCAGATCGAGGGCACCGACTTCGCCGACATGAACCTCGAGGACATCGTGAAGAAGGCCACCGGGGGCATGTTCAACAACGCCGCACAGGCGTGGAACCATACCTTCTACTGGAATTCGATGTCGCCCAAGGGCGGCGGCGATCCATCCGGCAAGCTGGCCGACGCGATCACCAAGGCATTCGGCGACGTCGCCAAGTTCAAGACCGAATTCGGCAAGATCGCGACTGGCACCTTCGGTTCCGGCTGGGCGTGGCTGGTGCAACGCACGGACGGTTCGCTCGGGCTGGTCAGCACCTCCAACGCCGGCACTCCGATCACCGGCAGCGATCGCCCGCTGTTGACCTGCGACGTATGGGAACACGCGTACTACATCGACTACCGCAACGCGCGCGCCAAGTACGTCGATGCGTACTGGAACCTCGTGAACTGGGATTTCGCGGCCAGCCAGATGGCGTAACCCGTGCGTTTTGGTTCGCCCCGGCTCGGCCGCGGGCGAACCGGGTTCTCCTTGTCGTTCCGGGCGGCTCGCAAGGGCCGAACCCGATTGCCCCTGCAGGAGTGCAATTCGGACGCCCGCATCAAGCCCCGGGTAGGCTCCGGCGGCGCCCGCCAGTCGCGCGTTGGCCTCGCATGCTCACATTTCCCGATTGCGCGTCGCATCGGCCGCCGCGGCCGTCACCGCGTCCGCCAGCCGCGCGGCGAGAGCCTGCACTTCATCGGCGTTCTCGCCTTCGATGGTGACGCGCACCAGCGGCTCGGTGCCTGATGGCCGCAGCACCACACGGCCCCGACCACGCAATGTGTCCTGCACTTCCGTCAATGCGCCCTGCACGCTCGCCATGGCGACCACGGATTTCGCGCCCGTCACCTTCACGTTGCGCGTGATCTGCGGCAGTTTGGAAAGCCCCGAACGCGCCTGCGCCAGATCCTTGCCCGCGCGCGCCAGCGCATCCAGCACGGCGAGCGCGGAAACGATACCGTCGCCGGTGCTGGCACGGTCGAGGCACAGGATGTGGCCCGAGGTTTCGCCGCCCAGCATCCCATCGTGTTCCTTCAACTGTTGCAGCACGTAACGGTCGCCGACTTTCGCACGCAGGAAGCGCACGCCGGCGCCGGTCAGCGCGCGTTCCAGCCCGAAATTGCTCATCAGCGTGCCGACCACCGGCCCGCGAAGACGCCCTTCGGTCAGCCAGTCATGCGCGAGCACATACAACAGGTCGTCGCCGTCCGCGAGTTCGCCGTTGCGATCGACCATCTGGACGCGATCGCCATCGCCGTCGAACGCGATGCCGAGGTCGGCGCGCTGTTCCAGCACCGCACCGCGCAGCGCGGCGGGATGGGTCGAACCGACACCGCGGTTGATGTTGAAACCGTCGGGTTCACTGCCGATCCGGGTGACCTTCGCACCCAGCGAGGTGAATACCTTGGGCGCGACCGTGTAGGTGGCTCCGTGCGCGCAATCGAGCACGATGTGCATGCCGGAAAGATCCGGTGGCGTTGCCAAAGTACCGAGGCAGAAGCGGGCGTAACGTTCCACCGCATCGTCGACGCGCCGCGCCTTGCCCAGGCGTTCCGGCGCAACGGTGGTGAACGTCGCATCGATTTCGCGTTCGATCTCGGACTCCACGACATCGTCGAGCTTCTCGCCACTGGCGGAAAAAAACTTGATGCCGTTGTCTTCGTACGGATTGTGCGATGCGCTGATCACGATCCCGGCGCTCGCGCCGAATTCGCGCGTCAGTTGCGCGACGCCCGGCGTCGGTAGCGGCCCGAGCAGCCCCACGTTCGCGCCCGCCGCGACCAGCCCGGCTTCCAGCGCGGATTCGAACATGTATCCCGATACGCGTGTGTCCTTGCCGATCAGCACCAGCGGCTGTCGTCCGTTGCCCAGCACCACGCCAGCAGCGCGACCCAGCTTCAGCATGAATTCGGCCGTGATCGGCCATTCGCCGACGCGACCGCGCACGCCATCGGTGCCGAAGTACTTGCGGGGTTGGGAACTCGGGACTCGGGACGCTGGCATGGGATAAAGGGCTTGGGAATGGAGGAGGCTGACCCATCACATTGTCGTTCGGGGAGCCGTTCGCGGCCTCATCGCGAACGGAACCCGGAATCGTTTTTGAACCCATTCGACAAAGCAAAATGGATTACCGGCGCCTTCCCGGTCTTCGCCGAACCGTGCAATCTTATCAGTCGTCCCCGAACCGCTGCGAACCGAAGGGTTTGGGCGCGGCCTTCGCCGGTGCGTCGCCTTCATGGACAGCCCGCCACACGGCCAGTGCATCCCGCGTCACGGCCACGTCGTGCACCCGCACGATCATCGCGCCACGCTGCACCGCGATCAGCGCGGCGGCGGCCGAACCAGCCGCGCGATCGGCGCCCGCATCCCGGCCGGTCAGCGCGCCGATCATCGCCTTGCGTGACACGCCCGCGAACACGCCGGCCGCGAGATCGCGGAATCGATCGAGCGCCCGCAGCAACGCGAGATTGTGTTCCAGTGTCTTGCCGAAACCGAATCCCGGATCGACCAGCACCCGACGCTTGTCGATGCCAGCCATCTCGCAGGCGAACACGCGCTCGGCCAGGAAACGGTGCACCTCGCCGACCACGTCGTCGTAATGCGGATCGTCCTGCATCGTGCCGGGCTCGCCCTGCATGTGCATCACGCAGACCGGTACCTTCAACTCGGCCGCCGCATCCAGCGCGCCTTCGCGGCGCAGCGCATGCACGTCGTTGATGAACCCGGCGCCGGCCGCGACCGCGGCGCGCATCACTTCGGGCTTCGACGTGTCGATTGAAATCGGCACTTCGACACGGGTCGCCAACGCCTCGATAACCGGCGTCACGCGTGCGATCTCATCCTTCACTTCGACCTCGGTCGCGCCCGGGCGCGTGGATTCCGCGCCGACGTCCAGCATGTCCGCGCCCGCCTCGATCATCGCCACGCCCTGCGAAATTGCCGCATCGACGTCGCCGCGCAAGCCGTCTCCGGAAAACGAATCGCTGGTGAGGTTGAGGATGCCGCAGACGCGCGCGCGGTCCAGTTCCAGGACCCTTCCCGCGCAGTCCAGCCTGGCCGTTGTATCGAACATTCCGGCAGTGTAAGACATGCTGCGCCTGGCGACCTCAACCCGGCATGCAACATCTTCGGAAAGCCTTGAAGCGCGGGAACGGCTTCAGTCGAGGCGCGCCATGATCTCGCGGTAGCGCGGCAGGCCGCGCAGGCTGGCCAGGTCCGAGTCGTGTTCGATCCAGTCGCGGAAGCCGTGTCCCACCGAAATCGCCCGCTCCAGCAGGTCGAAGGCCCGCTCGGTGTCGCCCATGTGCGTGTAAGTACACGCGGCGTTGTAGAGCGTACCGAAATCATCCGGCTGCAATCGCAGCGCCGCTTCGACATTGCGGCGCCCGCCTTCGATGTCGCCGAGACGCACCTGCATGCCGGCAGCGAGATACATCGCCCGGCCGTTTTCCGGATCACTGGCGATCTCGGCGAGCGCCGCCGGCAGCGCAAGCCGTGTCAGCGCATCACCGCGTGTCTTGTCGCCCAGGGAATCCGCCGCGTTGGAAGCAAGCGAAAGCGCCTGGAACTCGTCGGGCCGCACGCGATGCGCGGCTTCGAATTCCTCGATCGCGAGCGCAAACTCTCCCCGCGCGTAGCAATGCCGGCCGAAGTAGTAATGGGCTTCGTAAAGTTCGGGATCGAGTTCGACCGCACGCCGGAATGCGGCGATCGCGCCTTGGTCGTCGCCGGCCAGGGACAAGGTATTGGCATGCGCGACATGGGCTTCGGCCAGGTTCGGCGCCAGTTCCAGTGCGCGCTTGGCCGATCCGATTGCCTCATCCAGCGCTTGTTCGGGCTGGATGATCCGCCAGATCAGGAGTTGCGCAAGCGAATCGGCCAGGCCCGCGTGGGCATGCGCATAATCGGGATCCAACGCGATGGCGCGGCGGAACATCTCCGGTGCCTTGATCCAGTTATCGCTGCTCTTCAACGACTGGATCTGTCGCCCGCGCAGGTAAAACTCATAGGCCCGCATGTCGCTGGGCGCATTGCAGGTGCAACCGTCCAGTTTCGCGGCTCCCTTCAGCGAAACGCGCAGCGCCCGCGCGACATTGCGCGCGATTTCCTCCTGGATCGCGAAGATATCCTCCAGCCTGCGATCGAAATTTTCCGACCACAGGTGATAGCCGTTGACCGCATCGATCAATTGCGCGGTAACCCGCACGCGGTCGCCGGCCTTGCGCACGCTGCCTTCCATGATGGCCGCCACGTTCAATGCACGACCGATCTCGCGCGCATCCACATCGCCGCCGCGAAATCGGAAGGAGGAAGTGCGCGACGCCACGCGCAGATCGCGGATCGATGCCAGCGCATTGAGGATTTCCTCGGCAAGGCCATCGCAGAAATAGGCTTGGTCGTGCGCCTCGCTGAGATCCGCGAACGGCAGGACCGCGATCGAGGCCCCGGGAGCGGCGGCGCGTTCGTCGTTCACCGCGGTTGCCGGCAGTGTTCGTTCGATCCCGTGCATGCTCATGTCGTACACCCAGGCAAGCATGCAGGCCAGCACGAAACCCAGCACCAGCAGCACGATCAGCAGTCGCATCGACCACGACGGCAATCCCAGCGGTTCGAATACCGCGCTGCCAAGCTGGATCAGGATCCAGCCCGTCACCACATAGACCGCGACTACCCGGAACACGCGTCGCCGACGGAATTCGGCGAAGGATTGCTTCAGGGTTCCGATCCAGTCACTCATGGGCGACTTCAACCCAGCCGACCGGCTGGCATGACCGTGGCGTGATGCGCGTGCGCGCCGTGGCGAAATACTACACGAGCGGTATCCGGAAACGCGAAGGCCGCCCGAAGGCGGCCTTGCATGCTTCACGCCCGGAGCATCTGTCGCGGGACATCAGGCCACAAGTGGCCTGGGCTGCGTTCAGGAACGCCGAACTGCCGAGCCGTTCGGCGATGCAGCGATCAGGACGATCGTGCGCTAATGCTGCCCCGCCGGATGGCTGGACGGTGGCACCGGCGTGGCACCCGGCACGACCGCAGGCTTGCCTCCGCCCATCCCGGTATTGCTGTCGCGCGGATGCCAGTCGCGCGGCGGACCGGGTTCGCGGCCTTCCATGATCGCGGCGATTTGTTCACGGTCGATGGTTTCGTACTGCAGCAGTGCCGCCGACATGGCGTGCAGCTTCTCGATGTCGTCGGTGAGGATCTGGTGCGCGCGGTTGTACGCCGTGTCGATGACTTCGCGCACCGCAACATCGATCTTGCGCGAGGTTTCATCCGAAACGTTCTTGTGCTGGGTGACCGACCGGCCGAGGAACACTTCGTCCTCGTCCTCGGCGTAAGTCATCGGGCCCAGCGCGGACGACAAGCCATATTTGGTGACCATGTCGCGCGCAAGTTGGGTTGCGCGCTGGATGTCGTTCGACGCGCCCGTGGTGACCTTCTCGCTGCCGAAGATCAATTCCTCGGCAACCCGGCCGCCGAACAGGCTGGCCAGCTTGCTTTCCAGCGACAGCTTGCTGTGGCTGTAGCGGTCCTGTTCCGGCAGGAACATCGTGACGCCCAGCGCGCGGCCGCGCGGAATGATCGTCACCTTGTGCACGGGATCGTGGTCGGGCACCGAGAGGCCGACGATCGCATGACCGGATTCGTGGTAAGCGGTGAGCTTCTTCTCGTCCTCGCTCATGATCATGGAGCGCCGTTCGGAGCCCATCATGATCTTGTCCTTGGCGCGCTCGAAGAAATCCATGCGCACGTCGCGCGCATTTTCGCGCGCAGCGAACAGCGCGGCTTCGTTGACGAGGTTGGCGAGGTCGGCGCCCGAGAATCCGGGCGTACCGCGCGCGATCGTGAGCGGATCGACGTCCGCGCCGACCGGCACCTTGCGCATGTGGACTTTCAGGATCTGCTCGCGGCCCTTCAGGTCCGGCAGCGGCACCACGACCTGGCGGTCGAAACGGCCCGGGCGCAGCAGCGCGGGATCGAGCACGTCGGGGCGGTTGGTGGCCGCGATCACGATCACGCCTTCGCTGCCCTCGAAGCCGTCCATCTCGACCAGCAACTGGTTCAACGTCTGCTCGCGCTCGTCATGGCCGCCGCCGAGGCCGGCGCCGCGATGGCGGCCGACCGCGTCGATTTCGTCGATGAAGATGATGCACGGCGCGTGCTTCTTGGCCTGCTCGAACATGTCGCGCACGCGCGCGGCGCCGACGCCGACGAACATCTCGACGAAGTCGGAACCGGAGATCGAGAAGAACGGCACCTTGGCTTCGCCCGCGATGGCTTTCGCCAGCAGCGTCTTGCCGGTACCGGGCGAGCCGACCATCAATACGCCGCGCGGAATCTTGCCGCCCAGCTTGGTGAACTTGGAAGGATCGCGCAGGAAGTCGACCAGCTCGGAGACCTCCTCCTTGGCTTCCTCGCAGCCGGCGACGTCATTGAAGGTGACCTTGATCTGGTCCTCGCCCTGGAGCTTGGCGCGCGAACGCCCGAAGCTCATCGCCCCGCGCCCGCCCGCACCCGACTGCATCTGGCGGAAGATGTAGAAAAGCAGGCCGAACACCAGGATAAACGGCAGCCAGTCGATGATCAGCCGCATCAGCGAAAAGCCGTTGTCGCCCGGTTGCTGGGTGGTCTTGACGCGGTGCGATTCAAGGAGCGGCAGCAACGCGTTGTCACCGACGGCGGGCAACACGGTACGCAAGGAACTGCCGTCCTTCAGCTTGCCCGTGATCACGGGCGGCATGTTCGCGCTGATGGTGATCGACGACACGTTGTCGTTCTTCACCTGCTGCACGAACTCGGAATACGACATCTGCTGTTCGCTGCCGGCCAGGCGCGGGCTGAGGCTCTGGTAAGCCAGCACCACGATCACCGCGACCACCAGCCACAGCAGGATGTTCTTGGTCAAGTCGTTCATCGGGGGTTTCATGCTGCGATTCCTGCGCCCGCACCGGCACGAGCTTGTGCGGGCTTCTTGCGAACGACTGTATTGAATTGCGTGTTCAGGTAACTCATGCCGCCTTTTTCCAACCTGTCGCCAAGGCGTAAACCTCGCGCGAACGCGCGCGCGACGCCTTGGGTTTGCGCAGTGTCACCCGCGCGAAGCCCGCGCGCAAGTCGCGCAGGTAGTCGTCGAAGCCTCGGCCCTGGAACAGTTTCACCAGCAATGATCCTCCGGGTTTCAAGCACTTGGCCGCGAAATCTGCGGCCAATTCGGCCAAGTGCATCGCGCGCGCCTGATCCGCCACTTCGATACCGCTGATATTGGGCGCCATGTCCGACAGAACAAGGTCCACGGGTGCGCCCTCCAGCTTGTCCATCAAGGCGTTGAATACGGATTCCTCGCGGAAATCGCCCTCGATGAATTCCACCCCGCCGATGCCCTGCATGGGCAGGATGTCCAGCGCAAAAACCTTGCCCGACCACTCTCCATTTTTTTGTCCCAGCCGCTGGCGCACCAGTTGCGACCAGCCGCCGGGCGCGGCACCCAGGTCCACCACCGTCATGCCGGGTTTCAGCAGGCGGTCGCGGTCCAGCAGTTCGTCCAGCTTGAACGCGGCGCGCGAACGAAAGCCTTCGGCCTGCGCACGCTTGACGAATTCGTCGCCGAAATGTTCCTTCAACCAGCGCGCGCTGCTTTTGGATCGGGCCACGGCTTCAATTCCAGCGACGGCAACGCTTGCCGCCCTTTACACGCGAAACAGGCGTCGTGCCCATGATACCCTGACTGGCTTGTCCAACCCGTTCCCGCGCTGAACACATGCCGTTGTCCTCGTCACAAATCCGTTACCTGCGCGGCCTCGCCCATCCGCTGAAGCCCGTCCTGTTGCTCGGCGGCAAGGGCATCACCGCGGGCGTGCTGAAGGAATTGGAACAGGCGCTCACCGATCACGAACTGATCAAGGTCAGGCTGACCGGCGACGACCGTACCGCGCGCACGGCCGACCTCGCGAAGTTGATCGAGTCGAGCTGCGCCGAAACCGTGCAGACCATCGGCCACATTGCGGTGCTGTATCGGCGCAACGATGACAAGCCGCAAATCGCGCTGCCAAAGTGAGCCTTGCGCCGCGCAATTTCCGGCCCATGCACGCGGCCGAGGCCCGCACCCATTCCAGGTTCGGCCCTTCGGGCGCCCGGGAATGACAAGCTTTCGGACGTGGGCGGCTTGTTGCTCGTCACCCCGGGGCCGCGTGCAGCGCGACGCGGGGAGCGGTCAGGGATGACCGCGTCTTGAGGAGCAAGGAAACCCGGAATCGGTTTCGGACACGCCGCGCCGGACGCAGAATTGAAGGTACCTCCGATGGAACTGAACCTCGAACGCCCGCGTGATTATCTGTTCGTGCGCCGTGCAGACGCGCGATCCGTCACCATCGTGGATCGCCCGTTCACCGCCAGCATCATCCTGACGCGCGACAAGGTCGTCGACGATTGGGGCATCCGCGACGTCGCGGCGATGACACCCGCACACGTCGAACCGATCCTCGCGCTGCAACCCGAAATCGTGTTGCTCGGTACCGGTGCGCGCCAGCAGTTTCCTTCGCAGGAAGTGCTGGCGGCCTTTTTGCAGCGGCACGTCGGCGTCGAAGTAATGGACAACGCCGCCGCCGCGCGCACCTGGGACATCCTGGCCAGCGAAGGCCGCAACGTCGTCGCGGCGTTTATTTTGTGCGATCGTCCGTGATCGCTGCTCGACACGCCATATCGGCCCCGAGATGATCCTGTTCTCCGGATCATCGGAACGGCCATCCGTGGCCCGACTTTCCACAACAGCCGCTTCGAATCAGCGACGACGCAACTCGTCCGCGAAATTACCGCGACGGTAGATAGCCCATCGGATCGATGGGCTTGCCGTCCTTGCGGATCTCGAAGTGCAGCTCCACGCGCGGCGCGCCGCTCGCACCCATCAGCGCGATTTCCTGACCGGCATCCACGCGGTCGCCTTCCTGCACCAGTCGTTTGCTGTTGTGGCCGTAGGCGGAAAGATACGTGTCGTTGTGCTTGATGATGATCAGCTCGCCGTAGCCGATCAGTCCGTTGCCGCTGTACACCACGGTGCCGGACGCGGCCGCACGCACCGGATCGCCCACGTTGCCGGCGATGTCGATGCCTGCGCCATCGCCGCCGCTGCCGGTCTGGAAACCGCCAAGGATTTCGCCGCTTGCCGGCCATCGCCAGGTCATGCCATCCACACTGCGGGTCGCGCCCGGCGGTGGCGTGGGCGTCGTCGCGACAGGTGGCGCAGCTTGCGCGGGCGGCGGCGGTGCGGTGGAGCTGGGCGCAACCGTGGCGGCCATCGGCGGGGCGGTCGATGCCGATTCGGCGGGCGCCACGCCACTCGCGGTCATGGTCTGCGTGGTCACCGGTCCGAACACCGGCTCCGAAGGCTGCGTCGGCGCCGGCTGCCCGTATGTCGGTGACGGTGCATTCGTCACCGTACTGGTCGTGGCGATCGACGCGCCCGCCGCGACGGCGCCAGTCGGGGGCGCGGACGGCGTCGCCTTCAGCTTCAATACCTGCCCCGGATGGATCGTGTAAGGCGCCGGAATACCGTTCAATGCCGCGAGCTGGCGCGCGTCCACCCCGTGCGCGAATGCGATGCTGTACAGGGTGTCACCCGGCGCCACCGTGTAGCCCGCGGTTCCGACCGTGCCTTGGGCGTGGCCACCGAGGCCAAAAGTCTGGACACCCTGGCCACCGGTCGCGGGCTGCGTGGCTGCCGACGGGGGCTGCGCGGCCGGCTGAGGACTGCTCCCGCCGAATGAATGATTGACCACCGGCGCAGGCGTGGATGCGCAACCGGCCAGCAATAGCGGGAACACGGCGAAGGCGAGGAACGGCTTCAGGCAATGCGTCGTTTGCATCATGCGCGCAAGGATAACTGATTCGTGCGATCGTCCTTTCTTTCGGGTGCGTTCATTCCCAGCGGGTCGACTGCTGTTGTAGGTTGGCGCTGTGCGCAGCGAAGCCCAACGACGTGGCAGGTCATTCCGCACCTATTCGGCGCCTGTTGGCGCTTCTTCCGGAACAAATCCGGAATCAGCCCGACCTACCGATCCGCAGGTTGGCGCCGAGCGCAGGAATGCCCAACGCTCACCGTAAATAAAAATACAACGCGAGCACGACGACGATCGCGACGATCACCCAGCCCGCGGTTTCGATGTGCTTGTGCAGCGCCTTCTCGGCGCGCTCGCCGCCGAGGCGGATCACGCCGGCGACCAGGAACACGCGCTTGCCGCGGCCGACCAGGATGCCGGCCAGGAACGGCAGCATCGGCATGCCGACGATGCCGCAGGCCCAGCTCGCCACCTTCATCGGAATCGGCAGGAAGCCGGCCGCGACCAGCATCCAGAACGCTTCCCACGGATGCCGCTTCGCAGCCGCCCCGAACTTCTCGACCATCGCATCCAGATGCTGCGACCAGCCGATGTCGGCGAGGAACGGCTGCAGGTAATGGAACGCGTAGTGGCCAAGTTCGTAGCCGATCACCGACCCCACCAACGAACCGGCAAGGCTGATCGAGGCGAAATACCACCAGCGCTTCGGCCGCGCCAGCGTCATCGGCGCCAGCATGATTTCCGGCGCAATCGGAAAGATGAAGGCTTCGAAGAAACTCAGCACGCACAGCCACACGTCCGCGCGCGGCTTGCCGGCCCAAGCGAGGGCCTTTTCGTACAGCGGGCGAAAAAGGCGCATCAGTGGGTTATCCGAGCCCGCCGAGCAGCGGCACGAAACTCACCGACTCGAGTTTCTCGGTGTGCCATTCATCGCCATCGCGGCGCACGCGGACCAGGCGTTGCGCGCCGGGTGGCCCGAGCGGCGCAACCATCACGCCGCCGTCGGCGAGTTGATCGTGCAGCGCACGCGGCAACGATTCGCCCGCGGCGGTCAACACGATTGCGTCGAACGGCGCTTCGGCCGGCCAGCCGATGTTGCCGTCGTCGTGGCGCGAGCGGATGTTCTCGATCTTCATGTTGCGGAACAGGCGGCGCGCCTTGCGCAGCAGCTCCTCGATCCGCTCGACGGTGTAGACGGTTTCCACCAGCGAAGCCAGCACCGCGGCCTGGTAGCCTGAGCCGGTGCCGATTTCGAGCACCCGTTTCGGCACGCTGTTCTCGATCAGCAACTCGGTCATGCGTGCGACCACCCACGGCTGCGAGATCGTCTGGCCCAGGCCGATCGGAAGCGCGTTGTTTTCGTAGGCGCGTGCCGACAGCGCCTCGTCGAGGAACAGGTGGCGCGGCATCGTGCGGATCACGTCCAGCACGCGCGGGTCCTTGATGCCTTCGTCGCGCAACGTGGCGACCAGCCGATCGCGCGCCCGCTGCGAAGTCATTCCGCGCCCGCGCGCGGACACCGGCGCTGTACCGAAGAGATGCGTCATGCCGCCTGCTCCCCCTGCAACTGCGCGGTCAGGCCGCCGATCCAGTTCGACACGTTCTCCAGCGCCTGGAAACGCGTCAGGTCCACGTGGATGGGTGTCACCGAAATGAAACCGCGTCGCACCGCATCGAAATCGGTGCCGGGTCCCGCATCGTCGGCGTCGCCCGCCATGCCGATCCACCACACCGTGCGTCCACGCGGATCGCGCTGCGCGATGCAGGGCGACGCGCGATGGCGCCTGCCGAGGCGCGTGACCTCGAAGCCCTCGATTCCATCCCACGCGCGGTCGGGCACGTTGACGTTGAGGATGGTGTCGGCGGGCAACGGGTCGACCAGCAGGCGCCGCATCAGCAACGACACCGCGCGCGCGGCGGAATCGAAATGGTGGCCCTGGCCGTCGTGGTGCTCGCCGGGCCCGGCCAGCGACACCGCAATGGCCGGCAGCCCGAGAAACCGGCCCTCCATCGCGGCCGAAACGGTGCCGGAATAGATCACGTCGTCGCCGAGATTGGCGGAATTGTTGATGCCCGACACCACGATGTCCGGCTCTTCGTCCAGCAGCCCGGACAACGCGAGGTGCACGCAATCGGTAGGCGTGCCGGCCACGCGGTAGCGGCCATCGTCGAGCCGCGCGACGCGCACGGGCTGATCGAGCGTCAACGAATTGCTGGCACCGGAACGATCCCGGTCGGGCGCCACCACCGTCACCTCACCCAACTCGCACAGGTGCTCGGCAAGCACGCGGATGCCCGGCGCCTCGACGCCGTCGTCATTGCTCACCAACACCCGCATCGCCGTTCGAACCCCGAAACCGGAAAAGGATTTTTGCGCAGCCCACAAGTTTAGCCGATCAGGTCGGCGCGACCGTGCATCAGTGCCCCGAATCCGCCGCGGAGGTGGCGCTGGTTGCGGGGACCGGTGCAACGCTTGCTGCCGGGGCCGGCCCGGTGACCACCTGATAGAAGACCTCGCCGGGCTTGATCAACCCGAGTTGCGAACGGGCCCGCGATTCGACCGCGTCGCGGCCGTGCTTCAGATCCTCGACGTCGGCGTGCAACGCATCGTTGCGCTGCTTGAGCTTGCCGTTCTCGGACTGCTGTTCCGCCACGCGCTCGCGGATCGCGCGCAGGTCGCGCATGCCGCCGTCACCGATCCACAGCTTGATCTGCAGGCCGATCAGCAGGGCGATGAGGACGAGGGCCAGCCATTTAAGCATCGCGATCATCCATGATCGAGGCATCGACCCGTGATGAGGCAGGCGACTCCGCTGTCGGTCCAGCAACGCCAGGGCGAGCATCCATGCCCTGACTTCCCGCAACAGCCGTTCCGAAAGACGTGCCTCGCCAGCCGGCTCTCCGGAAAGTCAGGGACATGATCTCAACCCGGCAGAGCCTTGAGGTTCGGAAACGCGTCGCGGCCAGCATACTTCGCGGCGGCGCCGAGTTGTTCCTCGATCCGCAGCAACTGGTTGTACTTGGCGATCCGGTCGGAACGACACAACGAACCGGTCTTGATCTGGGTTGCGGTGGTCGCGACCGCAAGATCGGCAATCGTGGTGTCCTCGGTTTCGCCGGAACGGTGCGACATCACGGCAGCATAGTTTGCCTCATTCGCCATTGCGACGGCTTCGAGGGTTTCCGAAAGCGTGCCGATCTGGTTCACCTTGATCAGGATCGCGTTGGCGATGTGGTTGGCAATGCCTTCGCGAAAGATCGAAGGATTGGTGACGAACAAATCATCGCCCACAAGCTGGATTTTCTGGCCGAGTTTTTCGGTGATGAGCTCCCAGCCGGCCTGGTCGCCTTCGGCGAGGCCGTCCTCGATGCTGATGATCGGGTACTTGGCGCACCAGTCGGCGTACAACTCGACCATGCCGGCGGCATCGAGCTTGCGGTTTTCACCCTTCAGGTCGTACACGCCGTTTTCGAAAAACTCCGACGACGCGGGATCGAGCGCGATCCAGATTTGCTTGCCGGGTTGGTAACCCACCGCGTTCACGGCTTCGAGGATTACCGCGATCGCTTCCTCGTGAGTGCGCAGCGCGGGCGCGAAACCGCCCTCGTCGCCGACCGCGGTGTTCATGCCGCGTTTTTTCAATTGCGTTTTCAGCGCATGGAAAACCTCGACGCCAGCGCGCAGCGCATCGGAGAACCTGTCGAAGCCCGCCGGCATCACCATGAATTCCTGCATGTCCAGCGGGTTGTCGGCGTGCACGCCGCCGTTGATCACGTTCATCATGGGAACCGGCAAGACCGGTGCCCGATCTTGCGCCAGGTATTTCCACAACGGTTGCTTGTGCGAAGTGGCCACCGCACGCGCGGCAGCCAACGAAACGCCGAGTGTGGCGTTTGCGCCGAGGCGTGACTTGTTGGGCGTGCCGTCCAGCGCGATCAGCTTGTCATCGAGGCCCTTCTGGTCTGCGGCATCGAAACCGGCAAGCGTCTTCGCGATTTCACCATTGACGTTGCCGACCGCCTTGGTCACGCCTTTGCCGAGATACCGCGACTTGTCGCCGTCGCGCAGTTCCACGGCCTCACGGGTGCCGGTGGACGCGCCGCTCGGCACGATCGCGCGACCGAACGCGCCGTCGCCCAGTGTCACTTCGGCTTCGAGAGTCGGGTTGCCGCGGCTGTCCAGCACTTCGCGGGCGTGGATAGTCTTGATCGTGGTCGCCATGTTCCGGATTCCATGCTGTTTGTGGGAGCGCGCCTGCGCGCGATCCATCATTTCGCACATCGGTCGCCTGCAGGCAGGCTCCTACAGGAGCGATGAGCGTTTGGTAACCGCGTCGAGTTCTTTCAAGGTCGCCAGCAACGTCTCCATCTTGCCCAGCGGCCACGCATTCGGGCCATCGGACAACGCCTTTTCGGGGTCGGGATGCGTTTCCATGAACACGCCACTCACGCCCACCGCGACCGCGGCGCGCGCCAGCACCGGCACGAACTCGCGCTGGCCGCCGGACTTCGTGCCCTGCCCGCCCGGCAGTTGCACCGAATGGGTGGCGTCGAACACCACCGGACAGCCGGTGTCGCGCATCACCGCCAGCGAGCGCATGTCGGAGACGAGATTGTTGTAGCCGAAGCTCGCGCCACGCTCGCACACCATGATGTCGTCGTTGCCGACCGCGCGTGCCTTCTCGACCACGTTCTTCATGTCCCACGGCGACAGGAACTGGCCCTTCTTGATGTTGACCGGCTTGCCGACCGCGGCGACCTTCTGGATGAAATCGGTCTGTCTGCACAGGAACGCCGGCGTCTGCAGCACGTCGACGACCTTGGCAACTTCATCGAACGGTGTGTACTCATGCACGTCGGTCAGCACCGGCACGCCGACCTGTTTCTTCACCTCGCCGAGGATGCGCAGGCCTTCTTCCAATCCGAGTCCGCGGAAACTTTTCGACGACGTGCGGTTGGCCTTGTCGAAGCTCGATTTGAAGATGAAGTGGATCCCGAGTCTGCTCGTGATGTCCTTCAACGTGCCGGCCGTGTCGACCTGCAGTTGCTCGGATTCGACCACGCACGGGCCGGCGATCAGGAAGAAAGGTTTGTCGAGGCCGACTTCGAAGCCGCAAAGGTTCATCGCAGGCCTTCCCGACAGGTGTGGGGGCGCGCTCGCGCGCGAATGGTCGCCGGAAAAGAGAAGACTGGCGCTACGCGCCGGCCGGCTCCTGCAAGGGGAACGATCGTCATACCCACCGAACGCCTCACCCCGCCGCCTCCTTCGCAAGCCGCGGCGCATCGCGCATGGCCTTGTATTCACGCGCGGCGCGCACGAAGCCGTTGAACAGCGGGTGGCCATCGCGCGGGGTGGAGGTGAATTCCGGGTGGAACTGGCAAGCCAGGAACCAGGGATGCTTCTGCGCCGGCAGTTCGATGATCTCGACCAGATCGTCCACCGAGACGCCGGCGACCACCAGGCCGGCCTTCTCCAGCCGTTCGCGATAACGATTGTTGAATTCGAAACGGTGGCGATGGCGCTCGCGGATGGTGTCGGCGCCATACAGCTCGCGCGCCAGCGTGCCGGGCTTCAGACGGCATTCCTGTGCGCCGAGGCGCATGGTGCCGCCGAGGTCGGAGGCTTCGTCGCGTCGCTGCACGTTACCCGCGCCTTGCGTCCATTCGGTGATCAGCGCGATCACCGGATCGGCGCAATCGCGGTCGTTTTCGGTGGAACCCGCGCCGGCAATGCCCGCCACGTCGCGCGAAAATTCCACCACCGCCGCGTGCATGCCGTAGCAGATGCCGAAATACGGGATGCCGCGCTCACGCGCGTACTTCACCGTCTGGATCTTGCCTTCGAACCCGCGCTTGCCGAAACCGCCGGGCACCAGGATCGCGTCGGCGCCGTGCAGCACCGCGTCGGCGCCGCGCGTCTCGATGTTCTCCGAATCGATCCATTCAAGCTGCACGCGGGTCGAATTGTGGATGCCGCCATGCCGCAAGGCCTCGCCCAGCGACTTGTAGGCATCCTTGTGCTCGACGTATTTGCCGACGATGCAGATGCGCACCTCGTCTCCGGGGTTTTCGACCGCATCGACGGTGCGCTGCCATTGCGACAGGTCGGCCGGCTTGGCGTCGAGGTGCAGGCGTTCGACCACGATGTCGTCGAGGCCTTCCGCATGCAGCCACAGCGGCAGCTTGTAGATGGTGTTCGCGTCGGCGGCGCTGATCACCGCACTCTCCGGCACGTTGGTGAACAGCGCGATCTTGCGACGCTCGGATTCCGGCAACGGCTCTTCGCAACGGCACACCAGGATGTCGGGCTGGATGCCGAGCGCACGCAGTTCCTTCACGGAATGCTGGGTGGGCTTGGTCTTGATTTCCCCTGCGGCCCTGATGAACGGCACCAGGGTGAGGTGCATGAACAGCACCTTGTCGGCGCCACGCTCGATGCGCAACTGGCGCGCGGCTTCCAGGAACGGCTGCGATTCGATGTCGCCCACGGTGCCGCCGATTTCGACCAACGCCACGTCGAAGCCGCGGGTGGCCTCGTCAATCACATGCTTGATCTGGTTGGTGATGTGCGGGATCACCTGCACGGTGGCGCCAAGGTAGTCACCGCGGCGCTCCTTGCGGATCACCGACTCGTAGATCTTGCCGGTGGTTATGGAGTTCTTGCCCGACAGCCGGGTGCGCACGAAGCGCTCATAGTGGCCGAGGTCCAGGTCGGTTTCGGCGCCGTCGTCGGTGACGTACACCTCGCCGTGCTGGAACGGGCTCATGGTGCCGGGATCGACGTTGATGTAAGGGTCGAGCTTCATCAACGTCACGTTGAGGCCGCGGGCCTCAAGGATGGACGCCAGCGACGCCGACGCGATGCCCTTGCCAAGCGAGGACACCACGCCGCCGGTGACGAAAATCAGGGAGGTCATGATTGGACCGTTCGTGGAAAGCGACATTCTAGCGGCCC
>DAIUEL010000031.1:0-18837 GCA_036845145.1 Rhodanobacteraceae bacterium
GCCAGAACCATCCGTTCATCGCGCGCTTCCGCGAACGCGCGCAATTCGACGGCGCGCGCATCACCACCATCGACGGCCTGCGCGCGGATTGGTCCGACGGCTGGGGCTTGGTGCGCGCGTCCAACACCACGCCCGTGCTGGTGCTGCGCTTCGACGCCGACAGCGCAGCCGCGCTCAAGCGCATCCAGGACGCGTTCCGCGCGCAGATCCTTGCGTGCGACAGCTCACTCACGCTGCCGTTCTGACGGCGCTGCGCTTTTGTTCTGGCTCGTCATTCCTGCGTAAGCCGGAACCTGGCGACTTTGTTTTTGTTTACAGCTTTCCGCACCATCCCATCGCGCAATTGCCGTTTGGCTGACCACAGCCTCCGCCCACCCGCCTTTCGTGTGGCGGGATTTGGCGGGATTCGCTGCGCTACTCCCGCCCTACGAGATCTGACGGCACTGCGCTTTTGTTCTGGCTCATCATTCCTGCGCAAGCCGGAACCTGGCGACTTTGTTTTTGTTTACAGCTTTCCGCACCATCCCATCGCGCAATTGCCGTTTGGCTGACCACAGCCTCCGCCCACCGTAGGGCGGGTGACAACCCGCCCTTCGTGCGGCGGTATCTCTCGCCGGAATGACGAACAAAACAAGGGACGCGCACCATTCCTTGATGCGCATCCCCGCGGCACAAGCGTGCCGATGTCGTCAGCTCAACTGCGTTCGTCCGCAGTCTTGTCGCGTGCGGCGCGGAACTCCGAGTCCTCGGACCAGTTCGGCCATTCGCGCGAGTTGGCGAGTTGCGTGCCGAGGTCGTACAGCACCGGCAGGTCGTGCGCCATGCCGGCGAAGGTCCAGCTTGCCTGCCATTCGTCGGACGGTTGGTGATAGTGCTTGATGCCGTATTCGCGACCCTCGGCTTCGCCAGCCTGCTTGCCGCCTTGCACGAGATCTTCGCCGGAACCGAACGAGAGCGCCGGGACGCCACGCTTTGCGAACGAGAAGTGATCGGAACGGAAGAAGTAGCCCGCTTCCGGATGGCTGTCGGGCGTGAAGCTCAAATCGTGACGTTTGGCGACCGCGATCAAATCGTCCAGCAGGCCAAGCTTGGCGCTGCCTGAAATCGAGAAGTCGCGTGCGACGCCGCCGGGGCTCAATGCGTCGGTGTTGATGTTTGCCACGGTTTTCGCGAGCGGATACAGCGGATGGCTGGCGTAATACTCGGAACCCAGCAAGCCTTTTTCCTCGGCCGTCACGGCCAGGAACACCACGCTGCGCTCGGGCTGCGGCGCGTGCGCGAAGGCGCGGCCCATCTCGATAAGCGCGGCGGTGCCGGTGGCATTGTCGACGGCACCGTTGTAGATGCGGTCGCCATTGTCGTCGGGCGCGCCAACGCCGAGGTGATCCCAGTGCGCGCTGTAGATGACGGTTTCGTCGGGATGCTTGCTGCCCGTGACCAAGCCCACCACATTGTGCGAGGTGATCTTGTCGACCGCGACGTCGTAGTGCGCCGAGAAGGTTTCGGCCTTCAGCGCCACCGGCTTGAAATCGCGCGTTTGCGCCTGTTTCTTCATCGCCTCGAAATCGAGGCCGGCGCGTTTGAACAGTGACACCGCGAGATCGCGCTGGATCCAGCCTTCCACTTTCGGGTGTGCAGCCGCGGGATCGTCGCGCACGATATCGAACTGCGCATTGGTGTTGGAGTTGCGCACGGTCGGCCAGCCGTACGACGCCGGCTTGGTTTCGTGCACGATCAGAAGACCGAGCGCACCACGGCGCGCGGCTTCCTCGTACTTGTAGGTCCAGCGGCCGTAGTAGGTCATGGCCTTGCCGCCGAAATCGCCCTTGCCGGTTTCATAATCGGGGTCGTTGACCAGCGCCACGGCGATCTTGCCCTTCAAGTCCACGCCCTTGAAATCGTCCCAATTGCGCTCGGGCGCGGTCACGCCATAGCCGACGAACACCAGCGGTGCGTGTTCGATGTCGACGCGCGTCGAGCCGTCCTGCGCGGCGCGCAGTGCGATCTCTTCGCCCTGGGTGAGTTTCTGCGGCTTGCCATCGACGTCCAGTTCGATGGCCGGCGTGCCGGTGATCTGGAAGCGTGCCAGCGGCACGTCCTGGGTCCAGTTGCGCTTGCCGTCAACGAGGTCGCCACCGGGTTCGAGGCCGGCGGCCTTCATCTGCGCGACCACATAATCGATGGTCTTGGTTTCGCCGGCGGTGGCGGGCCCGCGGCCTTCGAACGCATCCGAGGACAAGGTTTTGACCTCGTCCGAAAGCCGCGTGGCGTCGAACTTGGGGGTGTAGGCGGTGGTGGCGGGTTTCGCGTCAGTATGGGTGTCGGGGTTTTGGTTGTCGGCACAAGCGGAGACGGACAAGGTCAGCGCGAGCGCCGGGATCATCAGCCATTTCACGAAGGGGTACTCCTGCGGGGATGAGTGAAGCGCCGGAACATCGTCGGTTCGGCGGCGCGGCTGGTCATTGATGCGCAAAGCGGCCCGTTTGCGCAAGGGACTTTGGTCATGTCGTTGCACCTCGCGGGCGTTATGCTGCGGCCAATGCAATCCAGGGCATGGTGATGCAACCCTTGTTGTTGATACAGACCGGCGATGCGCCGGATGCCGTCCGCATGCAATTCGGCGGTTTCGCCGACTGGTTCCGCGGTGCGATGCGCCTGACGCCGGCACAGATGCGGGTGGTGCGCGTCGACCAAGGCGAAGCCTTGCCACGCCCGGATGCGGTGCCCGGCGCGGTGATCACCGGTTCGGCCGCGATGGTGACCGAGCGCGCCGACTGGAGCGAGCGTACCGCTGACTGGATCCGCGCCGCGATGGATGCGCAAACGCCGTTGTTCGGCGTGTGCTACGGCCATCAATTGATGGCCTACGCGCTGGGCGGCGAGGTCGGCTGGTTGCCGGCGGGTCGTGAAATGGGCACGCACGTCATGACGCGCAGCGAGCGTGCTGGTGAAGATTGGCCCGTGGCCTTGCCGGCCTCGTTCCCCGCGCACACCACGCACCGGCAATCGGTGCTGGCACCGCCGCCCGGTGCCGAGGTGCTCGCGCGTTCCGAACGCGATCCGCACCAGTTGTTGCGTTACGCGCCGCACGCGCTGTCGACGCAGTTCCATCCGGAATTCACCGCGGCCTGCATGCGCGCCTACGTCGATGCACGTGCCGATGCGCTGCGGGAAGAAGGCACCGACCCCGATGCGCTGCGCGCTGGCGTGCGCGATACCGAAGCCGCGCGGGCGATGCTCGAAGGTTTTGCGTGCACGGTGCTGCAGCGTCGCCGCGCGGTGGCGTGAAAGCTCAATAACTGCGTTGGCGAAGCCGCCGTTCGACGGCGCCGCGCGAAATCACGGCGAACAGGATCCCGAAGCCGAAGCCGGCCAGGTGCGCCCACCACACCACGGTGCCGAAGCCCGGGCCCGCCCAGGTGAACAGCAGTTGCAGCAGCACCCACATGCCGATCAGAAGCGCCGCCGGCACGCGGATGAACTGCAGGTACAACCCCAGCGGCAGCACCAAGCCAAGGTGCGCGCGCGGGAACAGCGCAAGATACGCGCCGAGCATGGCCGAGACCGCGCCGCTGCAGCCGATGATCGGCCGCAGTTGACTCGACAGCGTCCACGCGCCGACCAGGTTGGCGAACGCGCCCCCGATCAGGAAGAGCGCCAGAAACCTCCGCGAACCGAGCGCACGCTCGGCGGGCAGTCCGAAGATCACCAGGAACAACATGTTGCCGAGCAGGTGCATCCAGTCGGCGTGCATGAACAGTGACGTGAGCGGCCGGAGCCACGACCAGCCCTCCAGCGCCTTGCCATGCTGGAACAGGTGCGCCGGCACCGTGCCCCAGTTGCCCAGCACCGCGTAGCGCGTCGCCGGCGTCGACAACATCAGCCACAAGTAACACGCGACACACGTCACTACCAGCGCGGGCGTGACCCAGCGCAGGTGAGCGTGGTGGCGGCTGGGGACGTCGACGAACATCGGGCTCCTTCAATGGCATGCCCAGATTTACAAGCCCGGGATGAAAGCCACGGACAAAATGGCGCACGTGAGCCGGAAGCAAAGCGGAACACGCGCGCAAAAGACGACCGCGGCAAGTTCATTCCATTCGCAACCTTACCCGCGCGAAGTTGCGCTTGCCGACCTGCAACACGCCTTCGAATCCCGCGGTGAACACGCGTTGTGGGTCTTCCACCACTTGCGCATCGATGCGCACCGCGCGTTCCTTCAATTTGCGGTTGGCTTCCGAATTGCTGGGCGTCAAGCCTGCCGCGGTCAGCAGCGCCGGCAAGCGCAAACCTTCGGCCGAAACCATGATGTCGTTGAGCGGCAGCGATGACGTATCGCCTTCGCCGCGCACCACCGCGTGCCAACCGGCGATTGCCCTGTCGGCTTCGGCGGCGCCGTGGAAGCGCGCGGCCAGTTCGCGGGCGAGGCGCAGCTTGGCGTCGCGCGGATTCAACGCGCCGCTCGCGACATCGCGCTTCATTATGGAAAGCTCGTCCAGCGACACCTCGAAGCTCAGCAATTCAAACCAGCGCCACATCAACTCGTCGCCGATCTTCAGGGTCTTGGTGACCATGTCGATCGCGGGCTCGTCGATGCCGATGTAGTTGCCGAGCGACTTCGACATCTTCTGCACGCCGTCGATGCCTTCCAGTAGCGGCATCGTCAGCACGATCTGCGGTGGCTGGCCGAAGTGTTCCTGCAGGCCGCGGCCCATCAGCAGGTTGAATCGCTGGTCGGTGCCGCCGAGTTCGACGTCGCACTCGAGCGCCACCGAGTCGTAGCCCTGCACCAGCGGATACAGGAACTCGTGGATCGCGATCGGCTGCTGCGCCGCGTAGCGCTTGGCGAAATCGTCGCGCTCCAGCATCCGCGCGACGGTGTGCTGCGCGGCCAACCGGATCATGTCCGAGGCGTCCATCTTGCCGAACCATTCGGAATTGAAGCGCACCTCGGTACGTTCGCGATCGAGCACCTTGAATACCTGCTGCGCGTAGGTGTCGGCGTTCGCCAGCACTTCCTCGCGCGTCAGCGGTTTGCGCGTGACGTTCTTGCCCGTCGGGTCGCCGATCATCCCGGTGAAATCGCCGATCAGGAAAATCGCGGTGTGCCCCAGATCCTGGAACTGGCGCATCTTGTTGAGCAGCACCGTGTGGCCGAGATGCAAGTCCGGCGCGGTCGGATCGAAGCCCGCCTTGATGCGCAGCGGACGGCCAAGCGCGAGGCGTGCTTCGAGTTCATCGTCCTTCAGGACATCGACCGCGCCGCGATGGATCAGCGCGAGGGCTTGCTGGTTCGAAGACATGGGTTTTCCGATCAGGGGCGTCGGCAGGCGCCGCAAAAAGCGGGCTGTGTCAACGCGTGAAGGTGACGTGGTGGTTAATTATGTGTTAACTGCGAAACCACGCGCAAATCTTTGTGATACAAGGCATTGACGCACGGTTTCGGGTGGGGCTATGGTACGGCCCGTCGCGCGTTTTCGCCCGTTTTAATGGATCTCCCGATGGATCGCCAACTCCGTCGCGTTACCTCTCATGTCGTGCGTCGTCAGGCGATCCGTCGCAAGACCCGTCAATGCCACTCCCATTTTTATTCGCGCTGCGCGCATTGGTCATTCCATGCCGAAGCGCCGTCCGTGGCGTTTCGCTGGGCGCGCGAGCGCTGGATTCTCGGTGGCGGCGCCTTCCTGCTCGCGTTGTTGACGCTGCTTGGCATCCCGGCGTGGGCCAGCGTGATCCAGCATGAGACCGTTGTGAAGCCGGTGACCCGAGAAACGCTGGCGTTGCAATTGCCGCCAGCACCCAGGGAAGCTCCGCGCGCGGTCGTCGCCGCGTGGAAAGTCGTGGAAGTGCAGCCGGGCGAGACGTTGTCGGAAATTTTCCAGGCGCAAGGTTTGGGCGGCGTCGATCTTGCCAAGGTGATGGCCAGCGGCAAGGACACCGGTGCGCTAAAGACGTTGCATCCCGGCGATCAAGTCGAGTTCCTTATCGATGCGAAGGGCCAGTTGCAAGGGTTCCGCTATGAACCCGATTCCGCTACACGGGTAACGCTGACCACGCAGGCCGACGGAAGCATGCGAGCGCAGGTCGCGGCGTTGCCGGTCGAACGTCGCATGCATTTCGCGCACGGCGAGGTGCAGGGTTCGTTGTTCGCGGCGGGCGAGAAGGCCGGCCTTTCCGAAACGATGGTGTTGAAGCTTGCCGATGTGTTCAAGTACGACATCGACTTCATCAAGGATCTGAAGAAAGGCGACCGCTTTACCGTCGTCTACGACGACATCTACCGCAACGGCAAGTATTCGGGCGGCGGCAACATCATCGCGGCCGAATTCGTCAACGATGGCCACCGCTACACCGCATACCGTTTCAAGGAACCCGACGGCAGCGTGGCCTACTTCAGCCAGGATGGCCGGCCGTTGCGCAAGGGTTTGCTGCGCACGCCCGTGGCCTTCACGCGCATCTCGTCCAGCTTCGGCATGCGCCACCATCCGATCCTGGGCTACAACCGCCTGCACAAGGGCGTCGATTATGCGGCCCCGACCGGCACCCCGATCCACGCCGCCGGCGACGGCGTAATCACCTTCCGCGGCCGTTCGCACGGCTACGGCAATTTGATCACCATCCGCAACACATCCAAATACACCACCGCCTACGGCCACATGTCGCGCTTCGCGTCCGGCCTGCACGTCGGATCGCGCGTCACCCAGGGCGACGTGATCGGTTATGTCGGCCAAACCGGCATGGCCACCGGTCCGCATCTCCACTACGAAGTGCGGGTAAACGGACAGCCGGAAAATCCCCTGACGGTCACGATGCCCAAGCCGGAGCCGCTGTCCACCAAATTGATGGCCGACTTCCGCGCGCAGACCGCGCCGATGGTGGCGCGGATCCAGATGATCGACAACGCCACCCAGCGTCTCGCGCGGGTGAACGACGATCGCGCCAATGTGGCCGCCACCAATTGATTTGCAGTCGTGGCTGATGCCGCGCCGCTTTACCTGGGGCTGATTTCCGGGACCAGTGCCGACGGCATCGACGTCGCGCTGGTGCGTTTCGCAACGCGCCTGGACGTCGTCGCCACCCGCACCTTCGCCTATCCCGATGGTGTCCGGGCCGGCGTGGTGGCGCTGGCCCGCAATGCCGCAGCGATCACGCTGGATGCTTACGGGCACCTCGACGCCGCCATCGGCGCGTACTTCGCCGATGCGGCGCTGGCACTGCTGCGCGATGCGGGCATCGACGCACACCAGGTGGCTGCGCTGGGTTCGCACGGTCAGACCGTGTGTCACCGGCCGAACGGCCCGGATCCCTTTACCTTGCAACTCGGCGATCCGAACGTGATCGCGGAGCGCACTGGCATCGTCACCGTGGCCGATTTTCGTCGCGCGGATCTCGCGGCGGGCGGGCAGGGTGCACCGCTGTTGCCGGCGCTGCACGCAGCGATGTTGGCGGACGCCGCGACGCCGCGCGCGATCCTGAACCTTGGCGGCATCGCCAACCTCACCTTGCTGATTCCCGGCCAGCCGGTGCTCGGCTTCGATACCGGCCCTGCGAACTGCCTGCTGGATGCGTGGTCGCTGCGGCATCGCAGCACGCCACGTGACGAAGGCGGCGCGTGGGCGCGCAGCGGTCGCACGGATGCCGCGCTGCTGCAACGCCTGCTCGACGATCCGTATTTCGCGGCGCCGCCGCCCAAAAGCACCGGGCGCGAATATTTCAACCTCGACTGGCTGGATGCGCGTTCGTCCGGAAACATCGAGCCAGCCGACGTGCAGGCGACGCTGCTGCAATTGTCCGTGCGCAGCATCGCCGATGCACTGCGCGCGCACGCGCCACATGTTCGCGAGGTGTACGTCTGCGGCGGCGGGGTGCACAACACGGCGTTGATGGCCGCGTTCCGCGCCGAGCTTCCCGATGCGAAGATCGACACGACCGCCGCGCTCGGGCTCGACCCCGATTTCGTGGAAGCGGTCGGCTTCGCTTGGCTCGCGCGCGCGCGCCTGGAACACGCGCCCGGCAACCTGCCGTCGGTGACCGGTGCACACGGACCGCGGGTGCTGGGCGCGGTTTACGCGCCGCTCGCCTGATTGACGTCGTCACCCACGCCGTGGGCGCGCAGGCGCGGCACCAGCCACAGCAGCAACAGCGCCGCCGGCAACACCGCCAGCACCGTCAGCACGAAGTAGAAACCGTAGCTGGTCGCCATCACGATGCCGCCGGCGAAGAAACCCATCACCTTGCCCGGCAGGTTGACCATCGAACTCAGCAGCGAGTATTGCGTCGCGGTGTGCTGGCGGTTCACCAGTGAAGAAAGAAAAGCGACGGTCGGCGGGCCCAGGAACCCGAGCGTGAAGTTCTCGCCCGAGATGACCACGGTGAGCATGCCGAGATCGCCGTGATGGCCGATCAGCAACAGGTACAACAGGTTGCTGCACCCGCAGGCGACGATCCCGACCAGCAGGCTCGGATTGATGCCGAAGCGCGCGACCGCCGCACCGCCGACGAACACCCCGGCGATCCCGATCCAGACGCCGTAGATCTTGGTGATCGTGCCGATCGCGGTCAGGCTGAAACCCATGTCGCGATAGAACGGACTCATGATGCCGCCGATCGTCGCCTGTTCCGGAAGCTTGAACAGCAGGATGAACAGCAGCGTTACCAGTGCCAGCGCCACGCCGAAGCGCGCGAAGAAATCGGTGAAGGGCGCCACCACGCCGTTGCGCATCGCGTCCAGCCAGCGCCGCGGCGATTCGAGATGCCGCTCCGGCTCGCGCGCCAGCAGGTTGGCGACGACGGGAATCACCATCATCGCGGCCATCACCACGTACACCCACGGCCACGCCAGATGATCGGCCATGATCAGTGCAAATGCGCCGGCCACCATCAGCCCGATGCGATAGCCGAGCGCGTAAGTCGCAACCAGCGCACCTTGCTGGTCCATCGGCGCGATCTCGATGCGCCATGCGTCCACGGCGATGTCCTGCGTGGCGCCGAAAAACGCCACGGCGAGCGTGGCGGCGATGAAGGCATCCAGCCGTGCCGGGGTCAGGAACGCCATCGCCAGCAACCCGGCCACCACGCCGCCTTGCGCCAGCAGCAACCAGCCGCGGCGACGCCCCAGCCGCGAGAACAGCGGCAGCCTCCAATGATCCAGCAGCGGCGCCCACAGGAACTTGAACACGTAGGTCATGCCGGCGCTGGCGATCATCGTGATGTCGCGCAGCACGATGTGCTCGGCCTTCAGCCAGTACGCCAGCGTGCCCGCGACCAGAAGAAACGGCAGCCCCGAGGAAAAACCGAAGAAGCACATCGTCCACGCGGCCGGCTGGGTGAAAGCCTTCCATATGGACGGTTTGGCGGACTTGCTGGCGCCCCCGGCGCTGCGGGTCATTCCGCGTAATCCACCGCGAAGGGCGCGTGGTCGGAGAACCGTGGCGTGGGCGTGACGGTGCAGGCACGCGCGCGTTTGCCGATACCCGGCGTGGCGATCTGGTAGTCGATCCGCCAACCGACGTTGTTCGCGCGCGCGGCACCGCGGTTGGACCACCACGTGTATTCCTCGACGTCTGGTTTCACCACGCGGAAGCTGTCCAGCCAGCCGCGTTCCGGTGCCGGCGTGCCGTCGCCGTGGGCGTCCGCGATCAGCGCGTTCAACCATGCGCGCTCCGCCGGCAGGCAGCCGGAATTCTTCTGGTTGGATTTCCAGTTGCGGATGTCGCGCTCGCTGCGCACGATGTTCCAGTCGCCGCACACCACGTACTCGCGGCCACTGGCGAGCCAGCCGTCGAAGATCTTGCGCAGCTTCTTCATCGCCTCGAACTTGAACTGCTGGCGTTCCTCGCCCGAGGTGCCGGACGGCACGTACAGCGACACCACCGAGAGGTTGCCGAAGCGCGCCTCGATGTAGCGGCCTTCATCGTCGAACGGCTTCCAGCCGATCTTCTTCAGCACGTCGTCCGGCTCGCGCCTGGCGTAGATCGCGACGCCGCTGTAGCCCTTCTTCGTCACCGCGTCGCGATAGAAACAATGGTGGCCATTGGGGCGAAAACACGGATCAACGAGCTGGTCTTCCTGCGACTTGGTTTCCTGGAGGCACACCACGTCCGCGTTCTGCCGGCCCAGCCAATCGAAAAACCCCTTATTGGCGGCGGAACGGATGCCATTGGCGTTGAAGGAAATGATTTTCACGAGTGCCAGGAGTGCGGAATCGGGATTCGGGAATCGTAAAGCAAAAGCATGCGCATCGCTGGGTCACGCCGCCATCGTGATGGATTCACGTATCATCCGATTCTCCGTTCCCGATACCCGATTCCCGTGTTGCAACCCCACCAACAGGTCTTCCTCGAGACCGCGCTGTCGCGCGGCGTGCTGCGTTTCGGCGAGTTCACCCTGAAGTCCGGCCGGCAGAGCCCGTATTTCTTCAACATGGGCAGGATCGACACGGGCGCCGCGCTGGCCGACGCGGGCGCCGCCTATGCCGCTGCCGTGGCCGCGAATGGCTTGCCCTTTGACATGCTGTTCGGGCCCGCCTACAAGGGCATCCCGCTCGCGGCGGCGACGGCGATCGCACTGGCGCGCGAGCACGACCGCAACGTGCCCTGGGCCTACAACCGCAAGGAGGCCAAGGACCACGGCGAGGGCGGCGTGATCGTAGGCGCGCCGCTTTCGGGACGGGTGTTGATCGTGGATGACGTGATCACCGCCGGTACCGCGGTGCGCGAATCGTTGGCGTTGATCCGCGGCGCCGGCGCGACCGTGGCCGGCGTGCTGGTCGCGCTGGATCGGCAAGAGCGTGGGCAAGGTGAGCGCTCGGCGGTGCAGGAACTGGCGCGCGAGCATGGCGTGCCGGTGATCGCGATCATCGATCTCGGCGATCTCATGGAATATGCCGGAACGCGGCCCGGCCTCGCGGCCGAACGCGAGCGGCTCCGAGCCTATCGCGATCGTTACGGGGTGGAGCCGGCCTGAACCCGGGTCCGGCCCGCAATTTGCATGATCTGGGAGCCTTGGTGCCGGGAACCCCGTGGCACCGTTGCGGCGAATCGGCAAGGTCCTGCTGACGCGCAAGCTGCCAAGTGCGGCAGGTTATGGCCGGCTTTCCGAGCCTATACTGGTTTCATCCGGAGATCGTGATGCGCCGAATTTCCTCATGCCTGCTGTCCGCAGCCGTGGCCTGCGGCATGTGCGTCCCGGCGTTCGCGGCCCCGCCCACGCCGACTACCCACTACCGCTGGACGGACGCGTCCGGCGTGGTGCACTTCGGTGACACAATTCCCTCCTCGGCGCTGGCGGGCGGCTACGACATCGTCAACGCGCAAGGCATGGTGGTCCGCCATGTGGAGCGCGAGCTGACGCCCGCCGAACGCCGAGCGGCCACCGCGCGTGCCGCGCAGGATGCGGCAACGAAGCGCGAGGCGCAGCAACGCCGGGTCGCAGACGCCCAGATGCTGACAGCGTATCCCACCGACAAGGATCTGCAGGCGTCGCAGCAGGCCCAGCTTCGGCAAATCCAGGCCGATATCGGCTCGCTGGAAACCAACCTGCGCAGCCAGGAGGATTCCTTGACCGAGCTGCTGGCGCACGCCGCCGACCTGGAACATTCGAAACAGCCGATTCCGCCGTACGTCGGCAAGCGGATTGCCGAACAGCGGCAGAGCGTCAACGACGAGCGTGCGGCGCTGGCGCAGAAGCGCGCGGATTTCGCCAGGGCCGAGGTCCGTTTCGCCGCGCAACTGGAACACTATCGCGCGTTGCGCGTGAAGTTCAGCAACGCCGACGATTCGTCGCAGCAATAGCGCCCACAAGAGGTTCCACTCGGAGCGGCTGTCGTGAAAAGTCAGCCCGCGGACGGGCGTTCTGGAGCAGCAGACAAGGTCAGCCGACAGGAGTCGGGATGTCTCCCGACGCGGCGATCATGGATGATCGCAAACATGTGCCTGGATGTGTTCCGACAATGCGCGCAATGAGCCGAACACGCGCCGGTTGTCCGGGTTGTCCGAACGCAACTGGATGCCGTAACGCTTGGACACCGCCAGCGCCAGCTCCAGCGCGTCGATGGAGTCGAGGCCCAGCTCGCCGCCGAACAGCGGCGCCTCGGGATCGATGTCTGCCGGCGCCACGCTTTCGAGATTGAGGTTCTCGACGATCAGGCTGGCCAATTCCTGCTCCGCAGGGGTTTGCTGGGTCATGCTCCGCGGCTCCGCAATCTCATTGCAATCAACCATTCAGTGTAACATGGACAGTTTGACACAGGCGCCGATCGGCATGCATGACCGTACGCGTCGCAGCGATTCGGAAGGGATGGCATGAGGGGTTCGGTGTTGCGCGTCGCGTACAGGGGAGAACCTGCGCCAACGTTGCTGGAGCGACCGGACACGCTGGCGGTGTTCGATTTCGGCGAGGGCATGGACGATACCTCCGATCCGCGTCATTGGCGGGTTCCGCTGCCGCCGCTGGGCAACGAGCCATCGCGCGAATGCTGGTCGGTCGAGGGCAAGGTCACGCACGGATTCGCCGGCAAGCTGCGCTGGGCGGCTGGCGGCAGTTGGCGTTTCGTCGCAGTGGAAGTCGGTGAAGCCGAGTGCGGCGGCATCGAGGCCGCAAGCGAACGCGCCTATGCGCTTCTGCTCGCGCACGTGGCGGCGTCGCCAGAACGATACCTGCAGCGCATCTGGAACTATCTTGACGCGATCAATGCGGGCGAGGGTGACGGCGAGCGCTATCGGTTGTTCTGCAACGGCCGCGCACGCGGACTCGCGGCGCGCGGGATCACGACTTATCCCGCGGCCACTGCAATCGGGCACCACGGACGACCGGGCTTGCTGCAGGTGTATGCGTTGTGCGCCACCGAGCCGGGTGAGGCGCTCGAGAACCCGCGCCAAGTGAGTGCCTGGAAATACCCGCGCCAATACGGACCGACTGCGCCCAGCTTTGCGCGCGCGATGCAATTGCCGGGCGGCGCGCTCGCGATTTCCGGTACCGCCGCCGTGATCGGCCACGCCTCGCACCATGCCGGGGACGTGAACGCGCAGGCCGACGAAGCCATCGCGAATCTGCATGCGCTGCTGGAGCGGGCCGCGCTGCCCGCGTTCGATGCGTCGTCGCCGCTCAAGGTTTACGTGCGCCGCCCGCAGGATATCGAGCCGATCCGGGCCGCGCTGGCGCGGCGCCTCGACCCGGCCGTGCCGCGCATCCTGCTGCACGGCGACATCTGCCGGCGGGAACTGCTGGTCGAGATCGACGGCTGGCAGTTTGGCCGGGGATCGCGAATGGGGAGTGGGGAATCGTAAAAGCGGTCGCGTGGTGTACTGGCTTCGATTCCCGATTTCCTATTCCCGGGTCTTCTGCGGGCGTTGCCAGTCGTGGATGGTGGTCTGGCGACCGCGTGCGATGCTCAGCTTGTCGGCGGGCGCGTCGGCGGTGATCGTCGAACCCGCGCCGATGGTCGCGCCTTCGCCGACCCGCACGGGTGCGACCAGCGAGGTATTGGAACCGATGAACGCGCCGTCGCCGATCTCCGTGACGAACTTGTTGACGCCGTCGTAGTTGCAGGTGATGGTGCCGGCGCCGATGTTGACCCCGGCGCCCACCTTCGTGTCGCCGAGATAGGTGAGATGGTTGGCCTTGCTGCCTTCGCCCAGCTTGGTCTTCTTGGTTTCGACGAAATTGCCCACGTGCACGCCGGCCGCGAGTTCCGTGCCTGGCCGCAGGCGTGCGAAAGGGCCGATCCGGCAGGCGCCATAGGTCGTGACACCTTCCAGATCGCAATGCGCCATCACTTCGGTGCCGGCCGCGAGGTTGACGTTGCGCAGCCGGCAGAACGGACCGATCTTCACGCCGTCGCCGAAGGTGACGCCATCCTCCAGGATCACGTCCACGTCGATTTCGACGTCGCGCCCATGGCTGAAGTGTCCGCGCAAATCGAAGCGCGCGGGATCGGCGATGCGTACGCCCGCCAGCATCAGCCGATGCGCGTCACGGCGGCGCAGATAGGTGGCGAGTTCGGCGAGCTGCGCGGGATCGTTGGCACCGAATGCCTCGACGGGATCGCGGGTCATTACCACGTCGGCCGGCGTGCCGTCGTCGGCGGCCTGGGCGAACACGTCGGTCAGATACAGCTCGCCTTGTTGGTTGTCGGGCACCAGCCGGTCGACCCAGCGCCGCAGTTGCGGCGATTCGGCGAACGTGACACCGGTGTTGACGATACGTACTTCGCGCTGCGCTTCATCCGCATCCTTCTCTTCCACGATCGCGCGCACTCGCCCAAGGCCGTCGCGCAACACGCGCCCGTAGCCAGACGGATCATCGAGTTCGGTGGCCAGCACCGCGAGTTCCGCGTGCGTGCGCACCAGTTCGGTGAGTGTTTCCGCGCGCAGCAGCGGCACGTCGCCGTACAACACCAGGATGCGACTGGGATCGGGAATGTCTTGCAGCGCCAGCTTCACCGCATGCCCGGTACCGCGCTGTTCGGACTGGTGCACCCAGTGGATGTCGGTGTCGCGCGCGAACGTCGTGCGCACTTGCTCACCGCGGTGGCCGTACACGACGTGCAGGCCTTCCGGATGCAGCGCCCGCGCGGTGTCCAGCACGTGGGCCAGCATCGGTCGGCCCGCCAGCGGCATCAGCACCTTGGGCAGCATGGACTTCATGCGCTTGCCCTCGCCGGCGGCGAGGACGATCACGTGCAACGGCTCGGCCATGCTTCGGTCTCCAGTCTGGTTCGCCAGATTGACGCATTGCGCGGCGCGCTACAAGGGGCTGCAGGTCATGTGGCACCGCGCGGCAACGTACCGCTTGCATGCGCGTCGATCGATTGCGCACCAGTGACGGCGCGCGTGCGATCACCGCATCGCGGTTTGATCCACTTGCCGAGATGTCCCCAAGCGTGCCCGGCGCGCCGAGCCGCAGCCCTTTCGTTCGTGGGCTCGGACGCCGTGGTCAGCGCGCGCCGCGCCCGAACAACACCACTTCGACGGTCTGCACCAGGATGGCCAGATCGAACACGAAGTTGTGATTCTTCACGTAGAACAGGTCGAACTTCAATTTCTCCTCGGCATCCTCGAACGAGGAGCCGTACGGATAACGCAATTGCGCCCATCCGGTCAGACCCGGTTTCACGCAATGGCGCAGCGAGTAGTAGCGGATGCGGGTATTGAAGTCGTCCACGAACTGCGGACGCTCCGGGCGCGGCCCGATGATGCTCATGTCGCCGCGCAGCACGTTCCAGAGTTGCGGCAGTTCATCCAGCCGCGTCTTGCGGATGAAGCGGCCGACGCGCGTGACACGGTCGTCGTTCTTGGTGGCCCAGCGCGCAACGCCGTCGCATTCGGCATCGGTGCGCATGCTGCGGAACTTGATCACCGGGAACGACTTGCCGTTTTCACCCACGCGTTGCTGCCGGTACAGGATCGGCGCGTTCCGGCCCGACTCCAGCCGGATCGCCAATGCGGTCAGCAGCATGAATGGCCATCCGAACAGCAACACCAGCGTCGCCATCGACACGTCGAACGCACGTTTCACGGTGCGGCGTACCGGCGAGATGTTGAAGCCTTCGGAAAACACGAGCCACGACGGATTGGTCAGATCCATCTTGATCTTGCCCGCTTCGCGTTCGAAGAACTCGGCGAGTTCGGTGACGGCCATGCCGTGCTGCTTGCATTCCAGCAGCGCATCCACCGGCAAGGTGCCGCGGCGGTCATCGGGACCGACCACGATTTCGTCCACCCCCATCCGCTGGGTCCATTGGTACAGGCATTTGGCCGGGTGCAAAAGGGATGTCGCGGGTACCGCCACCGGATCATCGCCGATCGGGACGTAACCCAGGATCTTGAAACCGCGCTGGTCGGTCTTGCGACGCATCTTGCGAACGACTTCCGCGGCGCGCTCACCCGCGCCCAGCATCACCACGCGACGCTTGAAAAGGTCGGCGTCCACGAATCCGAGGAAGCTCATGCGCCACAGCGCCACCATCAGGTAGCCAAGCACCAGCGCAATACCGAGCACGCCACGGCCCAGATAGGTCGCAGGGATGACGTAATAGAGCACGGTCAGGGCCACCCAACCCAGCAGGAACGCCACGCCTTGCCGGCTCAGCCGGCCGAGCAAACCGGCCCGCAGGTGCACCTGGTACAAGCCCAGTGCCGCCATCGCGAAGACCAGCACGCCAGCGACCAGCAGGGCGCGCCAGCGCAGGACTCGGCCGAAGGCAAGTTGGGTATCGTGGTCACCCCAATAGCGCAGCAGCACCGCTGCATATACACAGCCCGCCAGCAGGGCAAATTCGACTATTACCAACAGGAGCTGCCACTTGAGCGCCCGTTGCCGCAACAATCTGAACATGTCGCTACCCCCATCCTTTGGGCCTCTGCACCGACCGCTCCGATCGGCAAGCGGACGGCTTTTATACTACGGAATGAGACCCTGTTCAAAGTTTTGAACCAAGCCGGGGTACCCCTGCATGAAACGTGCCGATAGCGAAGGTGGACCTCGCGCCCCGGCTCGCAAATCCCGGTATCTTTGCGTTTTTTGACCCGACGCCCGGAGTTCCCATGTGTGGAATCGTTGCCGCCTGCACCCAGCGGGACGTGGTACCCATCCTGCTGGCGGGCCTGCACGCCCTTGAATATCGCGGCTATGACTCGGCGGGTCTGGCGGTGCTGGATGATGGCCGACTTTCGCGATTGCGGGCGCCCGGGAAGGTGGCGGAACTGGATACGCTGTGGCGCGCGTCGCCCCTTCAGGGTCGCACCGGCATTGCCCACACCCGCTGGGCCACTCATGGCGCGCCCAACGAAGCCAATGCGCATCCGCACGTCTCGCGCGACACGGTGGCGGTGGTGCACAACGGCATCATCGAGAACCATGCAGAACTTCGCGCCGAGTTGCAGCGGGCCGGCTACGCATTCACCTCGGACACCGACACCGAGGTCATCGCGCACCTCGTGCACAAGCTGGTGGCAGAAGGCAAATCGCTGCGCGAGGCGGTCAGCGAAGCCACGCGGCGCCTGCGCGGCGCCTATGCGATCGCGGTGCTGCATCGCGACCATCCCGGCCACGTGGTCGGCGCGCGCCGCGGCAGTCCGTTGTGCGTGGGCGTCGGCATCGGCGAGCATTTTCTCGGTTCGGACGTGCAGGCGCTGATCCAGGTCACCAACCGGATCGTGTACCTGGAAGAAGGCGACGTGGTGGAGATTACGCCCGATTCGCTCGCGATCCGTGCCGCCGATGGCAGCGAGGCGATCCGCAAGGTGCGCGAAAGCGA
The DNA here is from genome assembly GCA_036845145.1 of Rhodanobacteraceae bacterium. Lineage (GTDB taxonomy): Bacteria > Pseudomonadota > Gammaproteobacteria > Xanthomonadales > Rhodanobacteraceae > 66-474. The sequence goes on from DAIUEL010000031.1 coordinate 17,258, forward strand.
CCTGTCGATGGACGCGGTCGAACGCGGCCAGTTCCGCCATTACATGCTGAAGGAAATCTTCGAGCAACCCGGCGCGGTCGCCAACACGCTGGAAGGCCGCATCGCCGACAATCGGATCTTGCCCAACATCTTTGGCGTCGATGCCGATGAACTGCTGCAGCGCGTGCGCCACGTGCACATCGTCGCCTGCGGCACCAGTTACCACGCCGGCATGGTCGCGCGTTACTGGCTGGAAGGCATCGCCGGCATTCCGTGCAGCGTCGAGGTTGCCAGCGAATACCGGTACCGCAACGTGGTGGTGATGCCCGACACCTTGTTCCTCGCGATTTCGCAGTCAGGCGAAACCGCCGATACGCTGGCCGCGCTGCGCGAGGGTCGCGAACGCGGCTACCTCGGTTCGTTCGCGATCTGCAATGTCCCGGAATCGAGCCTGGTGCGTGAATCCGACCTCACCTTGATGACCCGCGCCGGTCCCGAAATCGGTGTCGCATCCACCAAGGCGTTCACCACGCAATTGAGTGCGCTGGCGCTGCTGGTGCTGGAACTCGCGCGTCTGCGTGGCGTCGACGCCGACCGGCTTGCGGAGCTCGTGGCCGAACTTTCCAGTCTGCCGCGCCACCTCGAAGACGCACTGAAGCTCGCGCCCGCGATCGCGGAGCTGGCCGAGTCGTTCGTCGACAAGCATCACGCCCTGTTCCTCGGCCGCGGCGCGCAATATCCGGTGGCGATGGAGGGCGCGCTGAAGCTGAAGGAGATTTCCTACATCCATGCCGAGGCCTATCCCGCGGGCGAACTGAAGCATGGTCCGCTGGCACTGGTGGACGAGGACATGCCGGTGATCGCGGTCGCGCCCAACAACCAGTTGCTGGAAAAACTGAAATCCAATCTCGAGGAAGTACGCGCGCGCGGCGGGCAGTTGTACGTATTTGCCGATGACGAAGCAGACGTCGCCCTGCACAGCGATCGCGGACACCTCATGAAGGTGGATTCCGGCGGCAACTTCATCGCGCCCGCGGTGCTCACGGTGCCGCTGCAACTTTTGGCCTACCACGTCGCGGTGCTGCGCGGCACCGACGTGGACCAGCCGCGCAACCTCGCCAAATCCGTGACGGTCGAGTAGCGCTACAAGCTCGAAACGTAATCGGCGAGTGCACGCATGTCCGCTTCGCTGAGATTGTGCGCGACACCTTGCATCACCTTGTCGTTGCTGGTGCCCACGCGGGTGCCGTCATGGTAGGCCTTCAACTGAGCCAGCACGTACGGGGCGTTCTGGCTGGCGAGAACCGGGAACGTCGACCACGCCGGCTGCGGTGCAGTGCTGGCGGGGTCGGGATGCGGCCCCTTGCCGTCGACGCCGTGGCAGCCCTGGCAGGGCGGCACACCTTGCGCGGCGTCGCCGTCGTGAAACAGGGTCGCACCGCGCGGAGAGACCTGTGTCGCGCGCGCAGCGGACTTGCCCGGCAGCGAAGCGAAATGCGCGGCGAGGTTGCGCATGTCCTGATCGGTCAGCGCCTTCGCGAGTGGCTGCATCACCGCGTTGACGCGCGCGCCGTCCTTGAACGCGCGCAGTTGCACGTACA